>JAYVRE010000025.1:0-2956 GCA_043776535.1 Methylotenera sp.
GCATATTTTAATTCCAGGCTTAATTAATTTACATACTCATGCTGCAATGAGCCTAATGCGAGGCTTGGCGGATGATTTGCCATTGATGCCTTGGCTAGAAAAACATATCTGGCCTGCCGAGAGAAATGTAGTATCACCTAGCTTTGTGCATGATGGCACCTTGCTGGCCTGTGCAGAAATGTTAAGTGGTGGCATTACTACTTTTAATGATATGTATTTCTACCCAGAATCTACGGCAATGGCTAGTATTAAAGCGGGTATGCGTGCCAATTTGGGGCTGGTGGTGCTGGAGTTTCCCACTAATTATGCGAATAATGCCGAAGACTATATAGACAAAGGCACAGCAGCAAAAGACCAGTTACGCGATGAGCCGACGATTAGTTTTAGTTTTGCGCCACATGCGCCATATACAGTTTCAGATGCTACTTTTTCGCAAATTAATACTTTAAGTGCACAACTAGATATTGGCATACATACACATTTACACGAAACTCAAGCCGAAATTATGCAAAGTGAACAAGCGTATGGCATGAGGCCGTTAATGCGCTTGGCTAATTTGGGTTTGTTAAACTCAAGCCTTACTTTGGCGCATTGTGTGCATCTAAATCAAGTGGAAATTAAGCTGCTGGCTGAGCATGGTTGCAGCATTGCACATTGCCCAAGCTCCAATTTAAAGCTGGCTTCTGGCATAGCGCCGATTACCGAATGCTCCAGAAACGGCATCAATATTGGCTTAGGCACAGATGGTGCTGCTAGCAATAACCGTTTAGATATGTTTACCGAGATGCGGTTAGCAGCATTATTGGCAAAAGGGCAGAGTGGTGATGCTACCGTCATTTCGGCGCATCAAGCACTAGAAATGGCAACCATTAATGGGGCCAAAGCATTAGGAATGGACGATAAAATAGGCTCGATTGAAATTGGAAAACTAGCCGATTTAACCGCAGTAAGAATGGATGATTTAACAATGCAACCATGTTTTGACCCAATATCGCATTTAGTTTATGTGGTTGGGCGCGAGCAGGTAAGCCATGTGTGGGTGAGTGGAGATTTAAAATATCACAAACCAAATGGCAATGAAGGTGTCTTTAGTAATATTGAGCCGCAACAGCTTAGAAATATATTGAGTAAATGGCAAAATAAATTGAGCGAATTTAAAACATAAAATGATTAACGTAGATGAATTGGAGCTGAATAAATTCAGCAACTTAGCGCATAAATGGTGGGATAAAACCAGCGAATTTAAACCGCTGCATGACATTAATCCGCTGCGACTCAATTATATCGATAAGGCAGTAGCGCTTAAAGGCAAAACCGTTTTAGACGTAGGTTGCGGCGGCGGCATTTTGAGTGAATCAATGGCAGAACGTGGTGCTAAAGTCACAGGGATTGATTTAGGTGAAAAAGCCTTAAAAGTGGCGCAATTACACAGTTTAGAGAGTGGTGTGACTGTGGATTACCAGTTAATTTCGGTTGAAAAATTGGCCGAACAACACCCTGCAAGTTTTGACGTAGTGACTTGCCTAGAAATGCTCGAACACGTGCCAGATCCAGCCAGCGTAGTTGCTGCTTGCGCCAAATTGGTCAAGCCAGGCGGACAGGTGTTTTTTTCGACCATTAACCGCAACCCTAAAGCCTATTTATTCGCCGTCATCGGCGCAGAATACGTGCTGAACATGCTGCCGCGCGGCACGCACGACTACGCCAAATTTATCAAACCGTCTGAACTGGCAAGCTGGATACGGCTTGCTGGCCTATCACTGAATCACCAAATTGGCATGAGCTACAACCCAATCACGCAACATTATTGGCTGGGTGATGATGTTTCTGTTAATTACATGATGCATACCGTTAAGGACTAGCTTGATAAGCACGATACTTTTTGACCTCGACGGCACGCTGGTGGATACAGCGCCAGACTTAGGTTACGCGCTTAACCTACAATTGCACCAGCACGGTAGAGCGCCATTAAGTGACGCGACAATTCGCCCGTTTGCATCGCATGGTTCGCGTGGTTTAATTGGCCTAGGCTTTGGCATCACGCCGAATGATGCCAATTTTTTGACTTTGCGCGACGAGTATTTAGCCCTTTACGATACAGTTTTTACGCGTAGCCCAGTGTTGTTAGCAGGAATTGCAGCACTTTTGCAAGCCATTGAGAATAAAGGTTTAAAGTGGGGGATTGTAACGAACAAACCCCGCCGTTTTACCATTGGTTTGATTGAAAGCATGGGTTTAAATTTAGAAAATCGCGTCGCTTGTATTGTGTGTGGCGATGATGCACCACAACCAAAACCATCGCCTGCCACGTTGCTATTGGCTTGTAGCCAAGTTGGTATGAATCCAGAACATTGTGTGTATGTGGGCGATGCCGAACGTGACGTTCAAGCAGGTAAGGCAGCGGGCATGAAAACAGTTGTCGCACTTTTTGGGTATATTGATGACACTGATAAACCAAGCGAGTGGGGCGCAGACGCTTTGATTACAACGCCTAATGAGCTATTAAGCCTTATTAATGCGTAGGAGCGATTTTTAAATCGCGAATTTGTGCCAATGTGTTGAGTTGCTTTCGCGATTTAAAAATCGCTCCTACGCATTCAGCTAAATTTTCCTAAGCTCTAAAAGTGTCTACTCCCCAAAGTACCATTAATTTAAAGTTGCTTGCGCCCAAGCAAGGCCATTGATAAAGTTCCGCTATCCACATATTCTATCTCACCACCCATCGGCAAGCCACGTGCAATGCGGCTCACAACCACACCGCGCGTTTTAAGTAGCTCGCTAATATAATGCGCGGTTGCTTCGCCTTCTACCGTGTAATTCGTGGCTAAAATTACTTCTTTTACCACGCCATCTTGCGTGCGTTTAATCAATTTATCTAAATTAATTTCTTTCGGGCCAACACCATCCAGCGGTGAAAGTCTGCCCATGAGCACAAAATACATGCCAGTGTAGGATT
>JAYVRE010000026.1:0-11560 GCA_043776535.1 Methylotenera sp.
ACTTCTTGCGCCGCAGGGTCAATTTCGCGCTCAGGGTTTAAATACACATGAAAATGATTATTGGTTGGTCGGCGATTAACCATCTCTATCGCTGCAATCTCAATAATGCGATGACCATGTGCAGGATATAAACCTGTGGTTTCAGTATCTAAAAATATTTGACGCATAGTTTAATATTAAACTTTTAATCCTATAAAAATGCCGCAACGCCTTGATTAGCAAGCGCGTCAGCCCGTTCGTTGCCTACGTTACCCGAGTGACCTTTCACCCAAATCCATTCAATGCTATGTTGATTTGCTAACACATCCAACACTTTCCAAAGATCATCATTTTTAACGGGTTTTTTATCCGCGGTGCGCCAATTGCGCGCCTTCCAGCCCATTATCCACTCGCTAATGCCTTTTTGCACATACACAGAATCGGTATAAATTTTAACACTGCAAGGCCGTTTTAAGGCCTCTAACGCACGAATTACCGCAGTTAATTCCATACGATTATTAGTGGTTAGTTGCTCGCCACCGTGCAAAGTTTTCTCTTTGCCATCATACAGCATCCAAGCGCCCCAGCCGCCAGGGCCAGGGTTACCTTTACATGCGCCGTCTGCGTAAATTTCTATAAGTTGTTGGATCGGTTCTATTGGATTCATCATATCTTTTTATGTATATTATGTGTTTTTTGTTGGCTTGGTTTTGATTTTGATTTTGGGTTGCTGCTCGCTATAAGTCTTGATTTTATAGCGTTATTTTTCCAATTGGGTTTTAATAAGGTGATATTCACCACGCGTTTTTTGGCGACAATAAAATATTGCCCGCCCATCATTGACCACCATTTATCGCCCATTTTATCCATAAACACAAAACGTTGAAGCCATTTTTCATCGTTAATGGGCGGCTCGTAACAATTCATGCTGCCATTTACAAACTCTAAGCCCAACAGTGCTAGCCAATCTTTAATACGCGACAAAGTAAAAAAATGCCCATGCCAAGGGTAAGTCTCATCTTTGGTCATGGCTTGTTTAATGCCCCAAGCGCTTATAGGATTAAAACCCGTTAAAATCAAATGGCCTTCTGGCACCAAAATGCGCTCGGCTTCGCGCAAGGTTTGATGCGGATTACCACTAAATTCCAACACATGTGGCAGGCAAACCAAATCAATGCAGCTCGGAGCGAATGGCAAATAATCGCTCTCGCAATACGCATCGCCCTCGCAATTACCCACATGCAAAAGGTGTGGAATACGCGAATTTTTCAGCGTATCCATTTGCAACATACCTAATTGCAGTGCATTAAATCCGAAAATGTCGCCCACCACTGCATTAAACATGGCTTGCTCACGCGCTAACAGATATTGGCCAAGCGTGCTAGCTAACCAAGCACGCTGACTCACGCAACTATTTTGCGGCAACTGTTGCATTGCTATGTAAACAAAACTACCATTAAAAGTATGCTCAATATTATTCCTATACCTGCTTTTTCCGACAATTATATATGGCTTTTGCACAATGCGCGGTATGCCGTGGTGGTGGACCCTGGTGATTCCGCGCCAGTCATTAAAATACTGCAAAAACTCAACTTAGAGCTGACCGCAATTTTAATTACGCATCATCACAGCGACCATATTGACGGCGTTGCCGCTTTGCTTGAATACATGCCAGCAGAAGTTTACGCACCACAATACGAGCAATTTGCTTTTAAACATATTGCTTTAACTGAAGGTGATGAAATTACGTTGCCCAAAATTAACCAAAGTTTTCGCATTATGTGGCTGCCTGGGCATACTTTGGGGCAAATTTCTTATGTAAATGAAGATTATTTATTATGCGGAGACACCTTATTTGGCGCAGGTTGTGGGCGATTATTTGAAGGCACTCCAGCACAAATGTTGCATTCGTTACAGCGCTTAAAATTGCTCAAACCAAGCACCAAAGTATTTGGCGCGCATGAATATACGGCTAAAAATATAGAATTTGCGCTTACTTTGGAGCCTGATAATGAGGATTTAATGGCTAGAAAGCAACAAACACAAACCTTGCGAGCACAACACTTACCAAGCTTGCCTAGCACGATAGATTTAGAACTCAAAACCAACCCATTTTTCAGGTGTAATCAAGCCACCATCATCAAAAATTCTCAAGCAGAAAATAGCGATGAATTATGTGTTTTTACTGCCGTTAGAAGCTTAAGAAATCATTATTAATCATCCACATAACATTTAATTATAAAGTAGAACTTCACTTGACTAATACAACATCAGTCGCTACCATGCAAAGTAAAATTTATTATAGGATTTTTACTAATGCCGATAAAAAATATGCTCTTAGCGCAAGTAACTCAAAGCACTCAAGCCATCATCTGCTCTAAGCAAAAATTTGTTTTTGGCCTCATCGGCCTATTATTGCTAGGCGGCACTGTATTTTATTCTAAGCCAGCGGCGGCCGAAACCACTGTATCTGGCGTAGAAATTGAAATTATCAACGAGCCAGTGAGTGGCGATTTGGTAGGCGACCCCGTACAGGATTATTTGGCCGATGTAGGGGCTAACAATCAAGACGATCTCCAAAATGATTTTCAAGATGATTTATGGTCGCGCATTAAAGATGGTTACGCCATGCCGAATATTGAATCAGCTTATACAAGTAAGCATCAGACATGGTATGCCTCGCGTCCAGATTATATTAAGCGCATGTTGGAGCGCGGTCAAAAATACCTTTTCCATATTGTAGAAGAAGTACAAAAACGCGGCATGCCAACAGAAATTGCGCTGTTACCCATGATTGAAAGTGCCTACAACCCGCAAGCATACTCGCGTAGCAGTGCCTCTGGTATTTGGCAATTTATGCCAGCTACTGGCAAACATTTTGGCTTAAAACAAAACTGGTGGGTGGATAATCGCCGTGATGTCACCGCTGCAACTAACGCCGCGCTAGATTATTTACAAAAATTGCATGGCATGTTTGGCACTTGGGATTTAGCTTTGGCCGCCTACAATGCGGGCGAAGGCACCGTACAACGGGCGATTAACCGCAATCGCGCGCAGGGTTTGCCCACTGATTATCAAAGCTTGAGCTTGCCGCCAGAAACTAGAAATTATGTACCTAAGTTGCAAGCTATTAAAAATATTGTGACTAGCCCTGAAAAATTTGGCTTAGCTTTAAACAGCATTCCCAATCGCCCTTATTTTGCACGCGTAACCACGCCTAAACAAATTGATGCGAAATTGGCCGCGCAGCTGGCGGAGATTTCTTATGAGGAATTTACTTCGCTTAACCCAAGCTACAACCGCCCAGTGATTACATCTCAAGGCGAAAAACACCAGTTATTATTGCCTGTGTGGGCGGCAGAGCGCTTTGTAGAGAACCTAGCTAATTACGACAAACCGCTCACTAATTGGCAAACCTACAATGCCAAGCGTGGCGAGCGTATGGATAATATCGCTGATAAATTTGGTATTAACGTGAGTGAATTACGCAATGTCAATGGCTTATCTGCATCAAAAAAAGTGCGCAACTCACAAGCCATGTTAGTGCCCGCTGTATATAAAGGTGAGCCTCTTAGCGATGCGTCCGAAATCCAATCAGATACGATTAACGTTGACGAAATGGAAAACAATAATGCTATTGTTGAAGCTGATGAAATTGAACCTAAAGCCACGCGCAGCATCACCCATAAGGTAAAAAAAGGTGAAACGCTACTGGCATTAGCCAATAAATACGGCACCAATACTAAGGCTTTAATGAAAATTAATAGCCTTAAAAGTACACAGTTAAAAGCGGGGCAAACACTTAGAATTAAAGATGCGGTAGCAACAAAAACGCAACTTAAAAGCACTAGTATCAATAAACTTAGCCGTAAAGTTGTCAATAAAGCCAGTAGCAAAAAAATAAGTTCACATACAAATAAGATTAAAAGCAAAAGAAAAATATCAGGGCATATTAGCGCTAGGTCGCATATACGATTAAAATAAATACACCATGAAAATTTTCGCATTTCATCACAACAAAAACTTAAAAAGAAATGTTAAAGTCAGCACCCTTCTACTATTATCTCTACTTAGTGCTTGTGGCAAGCCATCACAAAATTCCAATAGCGAATATTTAAAAAATCTCAATAACACCTACCCCAGCCAAGCTGGCGGAACATTGATAGATGCCACCATTGGCGAGCCTTCTGGCTTGATTGCTATGGTGGCGGGCGAGTCGGCTGCTGCTGCAATTTCGTCCAATATCTTCAACAAACTACTTAAGTACGATAAAAATTTAGATATTGAAGGTGAGCTGGCGGAGAGCTGGCAAGTGTCTGCAGACCAAAAAACTATCATTTTTAAGCTCAAGCCCAATCTTAAATGGGCTGATGGCAAGCCGCTGACAAGCGCAGACGTGCTATGGACTTGGCAGGCTGTCATCGACGAAAAAACGGGTAGCCCTTATGCCTCAGATTACCAGCTAGTAAAAAAAGCTGAAGCGCCTGACCCACTTACATTCAGCGTCACTTACCAGCAAGCCTATGCACCTGCGCTTGATAGCTGGTCTGGTTTACAAATATTGCCTAAACACCTATTACAAGGCCAAGATTTACACACCACCGCGTTTGCGCGCAGCCCCGTTGGCAGTAGTTATTACCAGCTGGATAGCTGGGCGCATGGCGAGAACATTAAACTTTCGCGCAATGCTTCGTCAGTATTGGGCCCAGCACAAATTGACAAGCTCGTGACGCGCATTATCCCCGATTCATCCGCGCAGTTTTTAGAGCTGATGGCAGACAATATCGATAGCATGAGCCTAGACCCTATTAAATACGCGCGAATCATCCCTGCACGGCCAGAGCTAAAGCAAAAATTAGCACTCTACAAAGAACTTGGCAGCGGTTACACCTACATGGGCTTTAATCTTAAGCATAAACCGTTTGATGATGTGCGCGTGCGTCATGCCATTAATTATGCTATTGATAAACAAGAAATTATTGATGGTGTGTATTTAGGGCTAGGCATCGATATTGCCTCACCTTATAAGCCTGGCACGCGATGGAGCAATCCCAATCTCAAGTCTTATGCTTACGACCCCAAAAAAGCAAAAGCGCTACTAAAAGAGGCTGGATTTACAGATGCAGATGGTGACGGGTTTTTAGAGCGTGATGGCAAGCCGTTTAGCTTTGAAATCATTACTAATCAAAATAAAGAACGAGAAAAAACTGCCGTGCTGATTCAACGTCGCTTAAAAGATGTTGGCATCGACGTGCAAATTCGCGCTATGGAATGGGCAAGCTTTATTAGCCGCTTCATTAAAACGGGCGATTTCGATGTGGTAGTGCTAGGTTGGGGCTTGGGGCTAGATCCAGATCAATTCAATATTTGGCATTCTAGCCAGCAAGCACCTGGGCAGTTTAATTTTATTGGCTACAATAATGCCACAATTGATAAACTACTTGAACAAGGTCGCTTGGAGCTTAACCCTGATAAGCGTATGAAAATTTACCATGAATTTGCAAAAGTATTATTAGAAGATAGTCCGATAGTGTATTTATCGGCAGGCTACGGCCTTACCGCAATACACAAGCGCGTTAAAGGTATTGATAGCCCTGCTCCACCTGCTGGTGTGGGCTGGAACTCGTATGATTGGTATATTCCAGAACCTCTTAGACGCAACGTAATAAGCGCAAATTAAATATGCTGAAATATCTCATCAAACGCGTATTGTGGATGATTCCTTTATTGATAGGTATCAGCTTAATCTCGTTTTTTATCATGCACTTAGCGCCTGGTGACATTACTAATAATGAGGCCTCATTTAACCCAAAAGCCAGTGAAGAATCGCGCCAAAAACTGCGTGAAATGTACCACTTAGACAGGCCAGTTATCGTGCAATATGGCTTGTGGATGAAGCGCATGGCCACGTTGGATTTTGGAAACTCCTTCGCCAGCCACCAAAAACCTGTGTTTTGGCAAACCACCGATAAAGATGGTAATGTGACCAAAGGCATGATTCAAGAGGCTTTACCCATCACTTTAATGATTAATATTTTGGGGTTAATCATCACGCTGACGCTGGCGATACCGCTGGGCATTATCGCCGCGCGAAAGTATATGGGCTGGCAAGATAAATCGATTACGCTGTTCAACTTTATAGGTTTTTCGATTCCTGGTTTTTGGTTGTCCTTACTGCTTATGTATTGGCTTGGCGTGATGAACAACTGGCTACCGATTTCTGGGCTGCATAGCCTAAATTACGACAATTTAGAACCTTGGGGCAAACTTAAAGATTCCATAAGCCACCTCATTTTGCCTGTGCTTATTCCATCGCTGACTGGCTTGGCTGGCATTACGCTATTTGTTAAAAATGGTATGTTGGATGTGCTGCATCAAGATTACATCACGACGGCTAGGGCTAAGGGCCTAAGCGAGCATAAAGTGGTTTACACCCATGCGCTACGTAATGCTTTGCTTCCGCTCATCACCATTGTTGGCTTATCAATACCTGGCTTAATTGGCGGCTCGGTCATCGCCGAGACTATTTTCGCCATTCCTGGCATGGGGAAATTATTTTTTGATAGTGTCATGATGCGCGATTTTCCTGTGATTATGGGCATTTTAACCATAGGATCTGCACTTACTTTAATCGGCAACTTAATCGCCGATATCGCCTACGCATGGGCTGATCCGCGCGTGCGGCGTGGCGTGGTTAAAGGCTAGCATAAGAATCCAGCACATGAATAAAAATTTATTCTTAAAAGTGTTATCAAACCCTTTATCCAAAGCGGGTTTCATCATTATTGTCTGCGTATTTTTATTGGCGATGCTCGCGCCTATTATTGCGCCTTATGACCCCAATGACATTAATGTCAAAGCCATACTACTCGTACCATCCCTGCAACATTGGATGGGCACAGACGGCCTTGGGCGCGATGTATTAACGCGCATGCTCTTTGGTGGCCGTATTTCCTTGCTGGTAGGCTTGGTCGCGGTAGGCATTTCTACCGTGATTGGTATCGTTTTAGGTGCAATCGCTGGTTATTATCGTGGCTGGGTCGATACAGTTATTATGCGCCTGGTCGATGTCATGCTCTCCATCCCCAGCTTCTTTTTAATCTTAGCCGTTATTGCCTTTTTAACGCCATCCATTATTAACGTCATGATTGTGATTGGCCTTACCTCGTGGATGGGCGTGACGCGCTTGGTGCGCGCAGAGTTTTTAAGCTTAAGTGGACGCGAGTTTGTGCAGGCCGCGCGCACTTTGGGTGCAAAAGATGCGCGGCTTATTTTTACGCATTTATTACCTAATAGCCTCACACCCATCATCGTTAGCAGCGTGTTAGGCGTAGCGGGTGCGGTACTGATGGAATCTGGCTTAAGCTTTTTAGGGCTCGGCGTACAAGCCCCACAAGCTTCGTGGGGCAATATACTTACCGATGGCAAAGATTATATCCAGTTCGCTTGGTGGTTGTCGCTGTTCCCTGGCTTGGCTATTTTAATTACGGTATTGGGTTATAATTTGCTTGGTGAGGGATTGCGCGATGCATTAGACCCGCGTAGTGGATCTAACAAATAGGTAAAGCCCCTCGATCAAATTCAACTAAGTAGGAAACATTATGGGATTTTTAGCAGGTAAAAAAGTATTAATTGCAGGTTTACTCAGCAACCGCAGCATTGCCTACGGCATTGCCAGTGCCATGAAGCGCGAAGGTGCAGAGCTGGCGTTTACGTATCAAATGGAAAAACACGCGCAGCGGGTGGCTGATTTGGCAGCAGATTTTGGCTCTACAATCATTTTACCGTGCGATGTAGCAGAAGACGCGCAAATCGATGCCCTATTCCCCGCGCTAGCTAAGCATTGGGATGGCGTGGATTCTGTAGTGCATTCATTAGCATTTGTGCCAAAAGTCGCGCTAGAAGGCGATTATTTAGACGCAATCAACCGCGAATATTTCCGCATCGCGCATGACATTAGCTCGTACAGTTTTTCTGCGCTGGCCAAAGCCGCTTACCCGATGATGGAAGGTCGTAAAGGCAGTCTGCTTACGCTTTCTTACTTAGGCGCAGAGCGCACCATGCCTAACTACAACGTCATGGGCGTAGCCAAAGCCAGTTTAGAAGCCAATGTGCGCTATTTAGCGCAAAGCCTAGGCAAGCGTGGCATCCGCGTTAATGCGGTATCCGCAGGCCCCATAAAAACGCTGGCAGCCTCTGGCATAGCCGATTTTGATAAGATGATAGGCTTTAACGAAAAACACGCCGCCTTGCGGCGCAATGTGACGATTGATGAAGTGGGCAACGCTGCGGCGTTTTTATGCAGCGATTTAGCCTCAGGCATAACGGGTGAGATTACTTATGTGGATGGTGGTATGAATATTACTGCTGCTGGCCAAATCGACTAATCGCAACGACTGTAAAGAAATACAACGTTAAAAAGCCGATGTCTCAGCATCGGCTTTTTGTTGCGTAAAATATAAAACCAATTACTCGGCTTTTGTTTCCAACAGCTTACGATTCACCACAATATCGCTTTTTGCTTTAAGTGAATTACCATAGGCACTCATATACTCAGCCACTAGAGCAGCTTGCAGCTCAGCTTCGGCATTCTTTTTAGCTTCATCATCCGTTGCCAACGCATTGTCAACACGGCTCACTTTGAGGATGGTATAGCTGGTTTTTTCATTCATAAAACCCACATAAGCAGGCAGCTTACTTGTGTCTATTTTAAACGCTTGATTCATCACAGTCTCTGTTAATCCCTGCGCATTTTTGCGATCAATCGTCACAGGTGGAATCCAGTCTAAATCATCACCAGCATCGCCCGTTTTTAGTTTGGCTAACGCTGCCACGCCGCTTTCAGTCGCCAACTTTTCAGCTTGCTCAAGCTTCAACAAGGCTTCAATACCGCCTTTTACCTCATCAAACGTGCGCGGTGCAGATGGCTTGTACTCTAATACACGCGCCGACACCATATTGTTAGGCGACACTTCAACCGCCTCAGTATTACGTTTTTCTTTTAACACTTCATCAGAAAACACCGCACTCATCAATTTATCATTTTTGAAAAATTTAGCACCATCGTCACGACTCATCAAACCGCTAGTTTGCAACTGCAACCCAAATTTATCTGCGGCGGGTTTTAAGCTGCCCGATTGCTCATACACGGTGTTGCTGAAGTCATCGGCTAACTCAGCGTATTTAGCCTGCGCTTTGTTCCAACTTAACTCACCCTTAATTTGCGCTTTCATGCCTTCGAATGAATTGTTTTGACCTGTTACCCCATTTAAGCGAATAATATGATAACCAAACTCAGATTCCACCAAGTCGCTAATTTGATTCACTTTCATGCCAAATACAGCATCATCGAATGACTTAACCATCGCACCACGACCAAAGCTGCCTAAATCGCCGCCTTTAACAGCAGAACCTGGATCTTGCGAATTTTTCGTCGCCAACTCTTCAAAGCGTTTAGGGTTTTTCTTGAGTTGCGCCAAAATTTCAGCCGCTTTATCTTTAGCTGCGGCTTTATCACTTTCGCTAGCACCCACACCATACCCAATCAGAATATGGCTCGCATGGCGTTGTTCGTCACCCTGAAATTTTGCCGCATTTTCATCGTAAAACTGTTTCACTTCCGCGTCTGTAGCTTTCATTTGCGAGACTAAACCAGCAGCAGAAAGCAAGGCGAACTCTAATCTTACTTGCTCTGGCACTTTAAATTTATCTTTGTGCAGATCGTAATAAGCTTTTACTTGCTCTGGTGTTACCTTAACTTGGCTAATAAATTGCGCTGTTTTTATTTCTGCCACGCTCACGTCGCGCTGCTGATGCGCAAACTTTAAGGTTTGCTCAGCTACCGACTTAGGAATCGACACCAACATACTCAAACCATCACGCGCTTGCTGTGTTAGTAACTCGCTACGTCTGTCATTTTCAAACTTTGTGGCTGTCAACTTATTTTGTGCCAATGTTTTTTGGTAAAGATCTTCAGAAAATTGTCCATTTTCTTGAAACTCTGGCATACCCAAAATGTGCTGGCTTAATTGCTCATCACTAATTTTAAAATTGGCTTTGTGAATTTCAGCATTCACCAAGCGGCGTGTAATCAAGCCATCTAGCACAGATTGCTTAAGTTCAGCGCTTTCGAGCATAGCAGCATCCACTTTTTGACCTTCTGATTGCAATCTATTACGCACATTGTCAATCGCGTTGCTATATTCTTGAATCGAAATCTTATCGCCATTCACCTTAGCTACCGCAACATTGCTACCCGCATCGTTCAGGTAAGAATCGATACCAAACAGTGCAAATGGAATGGTGATTAAAGCGAGAATGACCTTAGCCAACCAGCCTTGGGTGTGTTGCCGAATCGCATTTAACATACTTTACTCTCTAAATATTTTTGCCGAATTGCCGAACGCGTCATTATATAACAGATGCATTAAATGACGCTTATATCTTGTTTGCATATCTTGATTCTAATTGCCAACAACAAGTATCTTATTAAGATGCAAGCAAATTAATATAAAAAAGTTGTACAAAAAAACGTAAATACAATAAAAAAGCGAGCCGCAATAAAAAAGCGAACCCTCATGGTTCTATTGTGATTGTTTAAATGTGGGAATAAATAATCGCCTTCGCCCGATATAGTTTGCAAGATTGTTAGCAATTCAATTGTTTGGCTGGCTAGTGGCACAATATGCGGGGTGTTCATTTTCATGCGCTCGGCGGGTATGCGCCATTCGTTTGCGTTTAAATCAAACTCGCACCATTTAGCTTGTATCAATTCGCTGGTGCGTACAAATGTATAAGCCATAAGCTTAATAGCTATGCGTGTGATTGCTCTTGTTGCACTGGTATCTATGGCACGTAATAATGCGGGTAGCTCTTTAATACTTACCCTGGCATGATTTTTGGCTTTGCGGGGTTGAATAATATCGCTAGGCATAAAATCTATTGCAGGGTTGCGGCTTACGCGATTAACCGCACGTGAATCATTGGCCATTGCATACCTAAACACTTGTGAGATTGTATTTTTAGAACGCTTGGCTAGATCTAGCACACCACGCGCACTAATAGCTCGCATAATATCTGCAATGTGCATCGCGTCAATACTAGTCATTGGCTTATTGCCTATAGCGGGGTAAATATCGTTTTCTAGTCTGCGCTGCGTACTAGCCACCCCCTGTGTCAGACTAGTTGCCGCCTCTAAATTTTACTTAAATTTAGGAGGAAACAATGGCATCACGTTATACGGAAGCATTTATCGAGCAGGCATTAATCAAGGTATATTCTCGTGGCGACAGGGCGATAAAGTCGGTCGCGGAAGAACTGAACGTCAACTGTCATACGGTAAAAAATTGGATGAAAAGGAAATCTGCGAAAGTTGACAAGCCCGATGTATCGGCAAAAGAGAAGCGTCCCCGTGACTGGAATTCAGAGGCGCAATTGTTGGCGCTGCATGAAACCCACGGTCTGGAAGGTGAGGCATTACATACCTGGTGTCGTGAAAACGGGCTATTTGCCCATCATCTGACGAGCTGGAAAACGGCCTTTTGTGCCGATGGCAAGGCATCTCCCGGCACCAGTGAAATAC
>JAYVRE010000027.1:0-2945 GCA_043776535.1 Methylotenera sp.
TCCGCGATTATTTGAGTTATTAAAACTTTATGGCCACAAAATGACGGTGTTTGAGACCAATGATGCAGCAAAAGTGGCCAAAGATTGTTTCGTCATCGCCGACAAACACCATTATTGTCGCCGTTTTCATATTGACCAAGCGCGTTTTAAATATGCATTTGATGATGAGGAGACCTGTGCCAGTTTGAATAAGCGCTTTGAGGAGCTGCTTGAAGAAACTACTGAGGCCATTTCTGTCATAAAATTAGGCTTGTAAGCAAATCTAGACATGAAATTGGTGATTACAGCAATAAATTATTGTGCTCATAACGAGTTTCATCAGCAAAATTTTGGCCTATCAATAAAAATAGATTATATATATTAAGTTTATGCTGTAAATTGTTGCAAAATAACTACTCTTTTAATTTAATTCTCATTTTCAGCAAAAAAATGCGTGGAGATTTTTTTATTTGCTGGTAAAATCTCACGCATTCGGACGGGCTAAAGATGGCCCACCGTAATTGGTTAACTTTTTAGTCTACACGTTAAGGAATACAATATGACACGTTCTGCCCTACTAGCTGCATTATTAGCACTTGCTTTAACCGCCTGTGGCGAAAAACCTGCTGAAGAAGCAATGCCAGCTGAAGCAGCTCCTGCTGCCGAAGCTGCACCTGCTGCTGAAGCTGCACCTGCTGCTGAAGCTGCACCTGCTGCTGCACAGTAAGTTTCAAAGCAATAAGACTTTAAGCAATAAAAGCAATAAGTTTTTTGCTTAATAAAAAAGCCGACTTTTTAGTCGGCTTTTTTTTGCGCTTAATTAAGCGACAGCTAAAAACTTCGCCAAGCAAAACCCGCGTCTTGCGCGGCAATACCTACCCAGTCATGCTCACAATTCAACACTTGGCTTAGTGCTTTTTTAGCCAAGTCTGGCGTGTTGTTGTTTGCACTTAAGTGTGCCGCAATAATGTGTTTGAGTTTGCTATTATCTAACTTAGCCAGTAGCGCTGCCGCACTGGCATTATCTAAATGCCCCAGCCGACTACCAACGCGCTTTTTGAGCGAGTATGGATACGCCCCCATTTCCAGCATATTTAAATCGTGGTTACACTCTAGCACCAAGGCGTCACAGCCGCTCAACACTTGCTCTATGTGTTGTGTGGATGCGCCCGCATCGGTCAACACGCCCAATTTTGTTTGCCCGTCGCTAAAAGTGAATTGAGTCGGTTCGCGCGCATCGTGCGGCACTGGATAAGGTGAAATTTCAATGTGTTCGATTTGAAATTTGGTGTGACTATCAATGATATGTGTGACGACAGCAGCGTTTACGGGCATGTATCTTTCGCACATCCGAATAGTCCCGTGCGACAGCCAAACGGGAACCTTATATTTTGCCGCAAACTTAAAAGCGCCTTTGGCGTGGTCGTCATGTTCGTGCGTGACCAAAATACCTGTAATCTGATCTGGCTCTAAATTTAGCCTTTGTAAGCGTTTTACAAGCTCACGCTCACCAAATCCACAATCCAGCAATATGCGTGTTGTGGCTTGCTCTATCACCAAGCAGTTGCCAGCACTGCCGCTGCCTAGTGACGCGAAGCGCATTATATTATAGGCGACGCGAAGCGCATGATGATTGATGCCTATTTCAGCTGATCGTATAACAATGAAATAATACGATTAGCCGTAGTGCTGCGGTTGTTTTTATCTTCGCTATCCACCACATTAACGCGGCTACCACCATTTTCAGTTTCGGTCACTTTAATACGATATTGCTTAGCGGGATCAGTTTTGCCATCATCACCTTTCCAAAACTGTAGTTTATCAATAATGGTTTTTTCATCTTTTGGTTTAGATTTATTTTCAACTTCAGGCTCGTCATCTTTCCAAAACGCCAGCGTATCTAGCAAGCCTTTTTTCTTGGCAGGCCCACTGTCAATATCCACATCGGCATAGCGCACAAAGAACAAGCCTTTTGAGCGGTCTTTATCTTCAGTCACGAAACCAATTCTATCCAGCGCCAAACCAACACGTCGCCAGCCGCGATCAAATGGATCATTCAAATTGAGTGTCACACTGCTATCGGCTTCTTTTACTACCTCTGCGCGTTTTTCACCAACTGGATTTGCAGCAATTTCTTGCGCACGTTTTTCTGTCACGCCCAATTTCACCATCAAGCGACGTAGTAATTCTGCATCTAATTCAGCGGCGTTTTCTTCAACCGTTTTATCTGATTTTGTGCCATCTAAACGGTAGCCCGTTTCAACTTCGCCATAGTTGGTTCTGACCCTGTTTTTCCCGTCATCTGGCGCACTAGTAACGGTGCGATGCGTCATATAAATTTCAGTTGAACCTTCTTTTTCGCCACGTTCTAAACGCGTGCGAAATTTACGTCTATCAGCAAAACCTGAGAGCTTATCTAACCATTTATCAAATTTTTCGCCTATATTTTTCTTGCCTTCTGCGGCTTTAATGGCGTCCGCTTCAATCCATTCGGTTTCCATCACGCCCGTATCTGCGTTTTCTACGCGTACTGCAAAGCCTTGGTCTATCCAAAACTCACGCACTACAGGCCAAACCTTTTCTGCAGGCGCATCGACTACCAACCAACGCTGCGCACCGGCTTTTTCCATACGCACGCCGTCAGAATTTGGCAACACTTTTTCTACGCCTGCCTCTACGCCATCTTGTGCTTGGTTATAAGTGTTGTAAGTTGTAGTGCCGCCTGGCACGCTATAGGCATCGCTAGAGCGTACCGAGGTTAAATCGGGTGGGACTTCCAAAGGTTTAGAGCGGCCTGCGCCCTTGTAATCAGACGTGTTGTCGATAAACGGAATGGAATCGCAAGCACTTACCAATAAAGTAAGCAGCGCCATTGCAATTAACTTGTGTATAGTATTTTGTTTCATCATTTCACCATTATTCAAGTACTTATATTTAAGTACTTAGCAATTAAGCTTTCAGCATTT
>JAYVRE010000028.1:0-2924 GCA_043776535.1 Methylotenera sp.
GGCTACAACCCCAAAGAAATCGCTGCGATTACCTTTACCAACAAAGCTGCGCGCGAGATGCAAGAACGTGTGAGCAAACTGATGCAAGGTAAAAACACCAAAGGCTTAACCATTGCAACTTTTCACTCGCTTGGCTTGCAAATGCTGCGCCAAGAGGCAGTGTTATTGGGGTACAAGCCGCAGTTTTCTATTTTAGATTCATCCGATAGCTTTAAAATTGTGGCGGATATTTTGGCCACCACCGATAAGCAATTATTACGCAAAACGCAGTACCAAATATCCAGCTGGAAAAATGCCTTTATCAACCCAGATCAAGCCAAAGCCAGCGCTGAAGAAGACTTAACTCACGCTGCGGCTAAGGTGTATCAACTTTATCAGCAAACCTTAAAAGCCTATCAAGCGGTGGATTTTGATGATTTGATTAAGCTGCCTGTTGAGCTGTTTGAGCAACACGAAGAAGCGCTGAACAAATGGCAACGCAAGCTGCAATATTTGCTGGTGGACGAATACCAAGACACCAACGCTTGCCAATATAAGCTGGTTAAAATGCTCACGGGTGTGCGCGGTCAATTTACCGCGGTGGGCGATGACGACCAAGCGATATACGGCTGGCGCGGTGCGGATGTGGAAAACTTACGGCAACTTACGACAGATTTTAGCAAGTTAAAAGTCATCAAACTGGAACAAAATTATCGTTCGACGGTAAGAATTCTAAGAGCAGCTAATACCGTCATTGCCAACAACCCCAAGCTGTTTGAAAAGAAGCTGTGGAGCGATTTAGGCACAGGCGACATGATTCAAGTTTCTGCCGCCATGAGCGAAGAAAGTGAAGCGATTAGCGTGCTAATGAAGCTGCAAGCGCACAAATTTGAGCACCGTACCAAGTTTTTAGATTATGCGATTTTATACCGTGGCAATCACCAAGCACGCGTGTTTGAGCAGCAATTACGCAACCAAAAAATTCCCTACACCGTCTCGGGTGGGCAATCGTTTTTCGATAAAGCCGAAATTAAAGATTTGGTCAGTTACTTACGTCTGGTGGCGAACGAAGACGACGACCCCGCATTTATTCGCGCTGCCACTACGCCCAAAAAAGGCATTGGCAACACCACATTAGAACGACTAGGCGAATACGCCAGCTTGCATAAAATATCCCTATTTGCGGCGGCGTTTGAGCAAGGTTTTCAGGCAGAAATTGGCAATAAACAGCTGGATGATTTACTGACTTTTTGCCAATATATTCAAAAAATTCAAACCCGCGCCGTACGCGACCCAGCGGGCGAAGTGCTAAATGATTTGCTTAACAGTATTCAATACGAAGCGTTTTTGTACGACAGCGAAGAACCACGCGCTGCCGAAAGCAAATGGGCAAATGTGCTAGAATTTACTGGTTGGCTGACTAGAAAAGGCGAAAGCAGAACCGACTTTGGCTATGAAAATGACGGTAAAAATCTGCTACAACTCACGCAAATGGTATCGCTCATGAGTATGCTAGAAGGCCGCGAAGATGGCGAGCCTGACGCGGTAAAACTGTCCACGCTGCACGCCGCTAAAGGCTTGGAGTTCGGTCATGTGTTTTTAATCGGTGTCGAGGAAGGCATTTTGCCGCATCGCGAAAGTATCGATAACGACCAAATCGAAGAAGAGCGCCGCCTGATGTACGTAGGCATTACCCGCGCACAAAAATCGCTCAACATATCTTGGTGCAAAAAACGTAAACGCGCTGGCGAAGTGCAAATGTGCGAACCTAGCCGCTTTATTGCCGAGCTACCTAGCGCCGACGTGAGCCATTTTGGTAACCCGTTTAACGACCCCGAAATTAGCAAAGATTTTGGCAAATCAAGATTAGCAAATATTCATGCCATGCTAGCCAAATAACGCCAACTCTGCCTTACCAACATGTTGATGTAACACGATGTAAATTAAACGTTTTTTCATGCTTATGTTATAGTATGACTATCTTTTACAACTAAAAAAAATTAAGATAAATTTTAATTATCCACCACTTTTAATGTTGTAATTGAGAGCCAATTGAACAATTCATTGATACAATCCACCCTGTTTGTGCGCATGCTTGCAGCTAGCAAGTCCGCACTCGTTGCCAACATCATCATTGCAGCGCTTTTTGCTTATGCTCAACGTGAAGTGATTGCACTGCCACTTGTGTTAACTTGGCTTTCTTTGGCTATTTTAATCGCCATTATCCGTGCAATACATGTGCATTCATGTCTGCGAACGCCTGTGGATGAGCATTCCACCTTACAAGCGTCACTGGTAAAATTTCGCTACCTCATTATTTTTTCTGGCTTAGTGTGGGGTTCAGCTGGATTTCTAATGTTTCCGCCTAACAACACAGAACATCAAATGTTGTTAGTTTTTATGCTAGCAGGGGTGTCGGCTGGTGTTGTCACGGCTTATTCGGCCGATACTATCAGTGCAATCTCATTTGTCTTTGCACTACTCTTGCCAGTCATCATTCGCTTATTTATGCACCAAAGCGCTATGTCAGATACAATGGGCTTAGCAGGAATTGTGTATCTCATCTTTATTGTAGTACACATACGCCTCGCTAACCAAAATCTACTAGAAAATATTGCATTACGGCTAGAAGTGGGCGAACACAAAAGAGCGGTAAGTGCCAGCTCTAACCGCTACAACGCATTATTCAGCCACTCACCCACGGCCATTTTCCATTTTGACGCAGATCTCGTCATTACTCATTGCAATGAGCGCTACGCCGCCATTTTAGGTTTGCCTGCTGATGGCTTAATCGGCATTGAATTGATGAGTTTCTTACAAGATCAATCTATTCTGCCCGCTTTGCAAAACGCTTTGAAAGGTGAAGTTGGTTACTACGATGGCTATTACAGCGCCAATTACGCCAATACCAAAAAATGGGTCAGCTTAATTTGCGTGCCATCCAT
>JAYVRE010000029.1:0-2920 GCA_043776535.1 Methylotenera sp.
CTCAATAACACGCAAATACTGTATGGCCTAGGCGCGATTAAAGGCACGGGCTTGGCGGCGATTGAGCTGATTTTAGCCGCACGCGAGGCTGATGGCCCGTTTAAAAACTTGTTTGATTTTTGTAATCGCCTAGATTTACGTAAAGTGAATCGGCGCGTGATAGAGTCACTGATTCGCGTTGGCGCGTTTGATAAGCTAGAACCGAATCGCGCAGCCTTGCTAGCTGCGGTAGGCATGGCAACCGCAGCGGCGGAGCAGGCCAATAGCCACGCGGGGCAAGACAATTTGTTTGGCGAAGTGTCGGAGACCAAACACGAGCTGCCGAACGTGCCAGCATGGTCACCCGAGGAGTCGCTGATTCAAGAAAAAGCTGCGCTGGGCTTTTATTTAAGCGGACATCCATTTTTAAATGCGAAAGAGGATGTGAGTCAATTTGTACGTGGCACGCTGGCCGATTTAGTGCCACAAGAGCAACCGAAATTAATGGCGGGCATAGTGGCGGGCGTACGCATTCGCATGACGCAGCGCGGCAAAATGGCGATTGTAACCATTGACGATGCGGTTTCGCGCGTGGATGTGGTGGTGGGCAGCGAGCTGCTGAACCAATACGCCAGCCTAATTAAAGAAGACCAATTGTTGGTGATAGAAGGCCGCGTTAGCAATGACGATTTTTCTGGCGGCATTCGTGTCAATGCGCGCAAGCTATATGACTTGGCAGCCGCTCGCAGCGCCCATGCCAGCATGTTGAAAATATCCTGTAACGGTCAATCAGATGCGGCAAAATTAACGACGATACTTCAACCATATTGCAAAAAATCCGTAGAATCTGACAAAAAACTCTGCCCAGTTAAAATTGAATATCACAATGCCCAAGGTCAGGTCAGCTTGATGCTAGGCGAAGCGTGGCGCGTGGAATTGCAAGACGATCTTTTGCAAAATCTTCATGCTTGGCTATCAAAAGATAACGTAAAAATCCTTTATAATTAGCGCAGTTAAAATAAGGCATTATATTAAATATGAAAGCCAGAAATGAAAGCCAGAAATGAAGGTTAGCTATTTAGATTTTGAGCAAGGCATTGCCGATTTAGAAAAGCGCATTGATGCGCTGCAAGTCTCGCATGACGACCATGACGATTTGGATATTTCCAAAGAGTTGGAGCAATTGCAGAGAAAAAATAAAAAACTGCTTGAAGACACTTATAAAAATTTAAGCGCTTGGCAAATCTCGCAAGTGGCACGCCATCCGCAACGCCCTTACACGCTGGATTACATCGCCGCGCTGTTTACCGACTTTGAAGAGCTGCACGGCGATCGTCATTATGCCGATGATCCTGCCATTGTCGGTGGTATTGCGCGTTTTGAAGGCACGCCAGTGATGGTGATTGGCCACCAAAAAGGGCGCGACGTGAAGGAGCGCCAGTACCGTAATTTTGGTATGCCGCGCCCAGAAGGTTATCGCAAGGCGCTACGTCTATTCCACTTGGCTGAGAAATTTGGCCTGCCAATTATCACCTTGATAGATACGCCAGGCGCGTACCCAGGTATTGGTGCGGAAGAGCGCGGACAATCTGAAGCCATCGCGCGTAATTTATACGTGATGGCCGAGCTAAAAACGCCTATTATTGGTGTAATAATTGGTGAAGGCGGCTCAGGTGGTGCGCTGGCGTTAGGTGTGGTCGATCAATTATTGATGCTGCAATACTCAACCTATTCAGTGATTTCACCCGAAGGCTGTGCTTCTATATTGTGGAAAAGTGCAAGTAAAGCACCAGAAGCTGCAGAAATATTGGGTATTACGGCCAGTAGATTAAAAGGTTTAGGCTTGGTGGACGTAATTGTGGCAGAGCCGCTGGGCGGCGCACATAGAGACATTGAAACCACCATGCAATCGTTACGCCAAGCTTTAAAAACTGAGTTGGCAGCCGAACAAAAGAAAAGCACAGAAAAGCTATTAGCAGCGCGCTACGAGCGCTTAATGGGTTATGGTAAGTTTAAAGAAACTGCCGTTAAGTAAAGGTCTTGAACATCAACTTAAGACTTTTTTAGTTGATGTTTTTTTAAGCCAAAAACTCATCAATCCTAAGCTGGCAGTGGGTTTCAGCGGCGGTTTAGACTCTTGCGTGTTATTACATTTGCTGGCTAATTTACGCAAAACCTTGCCGTTTTATCTGTCAGCGCATCACGTTAATCATGACTTAAGCCCCAACGCAGCAGCATGGGCAAACTTTTGCGCGGAAACTTGTGCAAAACTGAATATTTCATTCACACTTTCCAAAGTTAAAGTTGAACAAAATAGCGGCTTAGGGCTTGAGGCAGCGGCGCGAGAAACGCGCTACAAAGCGCTTGCAAGCACAGACGCAGATTTTATCTGCCTCGCCCATCATCAAGACGATCAAGCTGAAACTTTGTTGCTGCAACTCGCGCGCGGCGCGGGCGTGAAAGGTTTGGCGGGCATGGCCGCGGTTGACGTCACAAGAAAGCGGCTGCGCCCCTTGCTGGATACGCCTCGCAGTGCTTTAAAAGCCTATGCCTGCGCAAACAATCTGACTTGGATTGAAGACGAAAGCAATGCCGACATGAAGTTTGGCCGCAATTTTATGCGCCATGAAGTTTTGCCAAGATTAGAAAAACAGTATCCTGCCATTAAACAAACTATTAGCCGTAGCGCCTCACATTTGGCTGATTGTAGCGCCTTGTTGGATGATTTAGCGCAAATCGATGCCACCGATGCGCTTAAGCAAAACATGCAACAATTGAGCTTGCAAATTTTAGTCAGCCTAAACCCAGCGCGAGCGAGCAATTTAGTGCGTTGGTGGCTAGCACAAAACCAGCTGACCATGCCAAGCCAACAGCAATTGCTGCAAATTGTGCAGCAATTATTAGGCGCAAAAGCTGACGCAGCGATTCAAATTAAAGTCAG
>JAYVRE010000030.1:0-2912 GCA_043776535.1 Methylotenera sp.
GCGATTAAGCCAAGCGCGCATAATGCGTTAAGAAGCAAACTCTTTTTGGTAGAGTTTTGTATAGTAGCCATTTAGCGCAATTAATTCTTGATGCGAGCCAGATTCAACAATCTCGCCTTGATCCATCACCAAAATTCTATCGGCGTTTTCAATGGTACTTAAGCGATGCGCAATGACAATGCTGGTGCGGTTTTGCATTAGCGTATCAAGCGCGGCTTGCACGTGCTGCTCAGATTCGGTGTCCAAAGCACTAGTTGCTTCATCCAGCAGTAGAATTGGCGCGTTTTTAAGAATGGCGCGCGCAATAGCAATGCGCTGGCGCTGGCCGCCAGAAAGGCGCACGCCCCTATCGCCAATTTCATTTTGCAGTCCATTGGGTAGCTGCGAAATAAACTCCCATGCATGGGCGGCCTTGGCGGCTTCTATCACTTCTGCCTCGGTGGCGTTGCGCAATACGCCATAAGCAATGTTATTAAAAATAGTGTCGTTAAACAAAATTATGTCTTGGCTCACTAGTGAAAACTGGCTGCGCAGATTCTTTAATTCAAGCGAGCGAATATCCACACCATCGAGTAATACCAGCCCTTGTTGCAACTCGTAAAAACGCGGTAATAAGTTCACAAGCGTAGTTTTACCCCCGCCAGAACGCCCTACCAGCGCCAGCTTCTCGCCTGGTTGAATGGTAAAACTTAAGTTATTTAAAGCAGGTTTTTTAGCATTGTCATACCGCAAGCTCACGTTTTTAAATTCTATTTCACCATTTGAGCGCGCAAGTTGCTTTTCACCTTCATCAATTTCTGCGGGCGTATCGATCACCTCAAACACACTTTGTGCGGCAGCTAGGCCAATTTGAATATCTTCGTTAGCCGCGGTAAGGTGCTTAATCGGCGAAATCATCATCAATAATGCCCCCACAAACGCCGCAAACTCACCCGCTGTAAAATGCCCAACCGAGTAATATACAATGAGTCCCAGCGCTACAGCTGCCAGTAACTCAACCACCAAGCTATTAAATCCTGAGATGCGCGTAAGCTTCATTTCTACGGTACGATTTTTAATCACAATTTTAGAAAATCTATCGTACTCGTAATCAGTCGCACCAAAAATTTTCACGATACGCTGCCCAGCAATCGCTTCTTCTGCGGCTTTGGTCATCTCACCCACAGTGCCTTGCACTTGCTTGGCACTGGCGCGTAATTTGGGTGACATTTTGCGCAGATACAAGCCCATCAAAGGTGCAACCAAGGCAAAAATTAAGGTGAGTTTCCAATCCAAATACAGCATGTAAACCACCATGCCAACCACAGTCAGCACATCGCGCACCACATTCATCGCCACACGCGTGGTGACGATGGATAAACGCTCTGCATCGAAAGTGAGTTTCGAAGTCATCATGCCCGCTGAATTTGCATCGAAAAAGGTAACGGGAAGTTGCATCAAACGCGCAAATGCTTCTTGCCGCAAAGTCGCCACTACATGACGTGCCACATAACGCATACCATAAGTAGAAGCGAAGCTGGCAAAGCCACGCAAGGCCATTAGCCCAAACAGCATAAGCGGCAAGAGTATGACTTTATCGGGGGATTTGTTAACGAAACCTTCGTCTGTCACCTGCTTAATTAAGGCTAAAAAAGCCGTATTGCTGGCAGATAAGATGAAGATGGAAGTGATGCTGATGCCGAAAAAAACTTTGTGCTGCCAAGCGTAGCGAAACAAACGCAAGTACAACATTTTTGCGTTGGCAATATGCGGTGTTTTTTCTTTATTACGAGAGGATTTCGACATCGTCTTAGTATGAAAATCTAGTAGTCGAATTGGGGTAAAAATTATTAGAAATATTAATTATTAAAACCAATCTTATTCTGAGCCAATTTGGGTGGCAAAAGTAATGTGCGTGTAATTGGCCTGGCGCGAGGCTTCCATCACGTTAACCACCGATTGATGCGTCGCTTTTGCGTCGGCATTAATCACAATGGTAGGATCTTCTTTGCTATCGCCTGCGGCTTTAGTTAGCGCGCTAGCAATGGCACTAATTTCAGCACCTTCCACTTCATTGCCGTTCACCATGTAACGCCCACTTGCATCCACATCTACCGTAATCACCAAAGGTTTATCTAATGGGTTACTGGCCTCGGCCGTGGGCAAATTGATTTGCAGCTCGCTAGTACGGGCAAAGGTGGCACTTACGATTAAGAAAATAATAATCACCAACAACACATCGATGAGTGGTACTAGGTTAATTTCTAAGTCTTCGTGCGCTTTACCACGTTGAAAGTTCATACTTATTTTCTCTCACCATGTAATATTTCAACTAGTTTGATGGCTTGCTGCTCCATATCTATCAGCAAATCATCCACTTTGCTGCGAAAATAACGATAAGCAATCATCGCTGGTACAGCGACCACAATACCTGCCGCCGTGTTATACAACGCCACTGAAATGCCGCGTGCAAATTGCGCCACATCATGACCGCTATTGGTAAACGAGCCAAACAACTCCACCATACCAATCACCGTGCCTAGCAAGCCCAATAAGGGCGAAACGGTCGCGATAGTGCCTAATATCGGCAAATAACGCTCTAGTTTATGCGCCACGGCACGACCTGTTTCTTCAATTGCTTCTTTAGTCACTTCGCGCGAGTTTTTTGCGTTTGATAATGCACTTGCAAATACTTGGCCTAACAGTGAATGTTGCTCTAGTTTATTCAGCGTTTCTTTAGTGACGCCGCCTTGGCTCAACCACTTTTGTACTTCTGGCAGCAAGTTGCTTGGCGCAACCACCTCGCTACGCAAAGCCCAATAGCGCTCGCCAATAATCGCCAGCGCGATGACTGATGCAATGATAAGCGGCCAAATTGGCCAACCAGCGGCCTGAATAATTCCCCACACAGCAATACTCCTTAAGGTTTCTAA
>JAYVRE010000031.1:0-2898 GCA_043776535.1 Methylotenera sp.
TGGCATAATCCAAATGCACCACAAAGCCAATGGCAACCAACTGTTCGCCATAATGATAGATAAAAGAACCGCCGCCAGTATCAGCCTTTAGCGGCCAACTTATACTATGTTGCACTAAACCTAACTGATGTTGCTCAACAGGTATGCGCCACACTTCTTTGAATCCTAAACCGTATTTTTGTGGTGATGCGTTTTGGCGTAGATTAAAGCGAGTTTCTAATTGACGCGTCAATGAGCCACGCGTGCCTTCTGCAATTAATGTATAAGGTGCGCGAATTTCAATGCCTTGCACAAACTGTGCAGTTGGCTGACTATTGGTGTCACGCCCCATATCGCCCGTGATAATACCAACCACTTGCAGATTTTCATCGTACAGCATTTCTTGCGCTGCAAAGCCTGCATAAATCTCTACGCCTAAACTTGTCGCCTGTTCAGCCAACCAGCGACACACATCACCTAAGCTTGCAATATAGTTACCTTTATTGCTCATTAATGGAGGTAGTAAGCAATGCGGAATAGACCAAGCTTGCTTTTCACCTAATATTAAGAACTCATCATTGCCAACACGCGTATTAAGTGGTGCGCCTAATTCACGCCAATTTGGAATCAACTCATTCAATGCAATCGGGTCTATCACCGCGCCAGAAAGAATATGCGCACCAACCTCTGCACCTTTTTCTAGTACACATACATTTAATTCTTTGCCTGTTTTTTGTGCAAGCTGTTTCAGTTTGATAGCCGCTGCCAGCCCCGCTGGACCTGCACCTACAATTAACACGTCATAATGCATTACATCACGTTTATTACTATTTGATTCAGTTTGGGTCATTAGAGTAACTATCCTTTAAGCAATATCGGGTAAATTAACCAGATCACTTCTTACGACACCAGCGGTGAGCTCTCGGCATAAGTTTAAAAACTCGCGCATACCTGTGGTTTGATATTTTTGTTTATGCCATAGAAAATAAAAGTAACGGCCGAAGTCTAAATTTGGGGTAGCAAGTGCTACTAAGCTGCCACGACGAAAGGCATCTTTGAGTGCTAAACGTGAAATGCAACCAATGCCTAGGCCTGACTCAACCGCACGTTTAATCGCTTCTGTATGTTCAAGCTCCAGCCTAATGTTGAGCCTGGCGTGGTAACTATGAAAAGCACGGTCAAAAGTTTCGCGTGTGCCAGAGCCTTTTTCTCGCAGTATCCAAGGCTCTTGTAAAAGCTGTTCTATCGTTACCTTACGCGTCACGTCACGTGTTACCTCGCTTGTCACATCACGTAATTTTGCCAGCGGGTGGTTAGGCGCGCAAAATACCACCAACTCATCGGCTACCCAAGGTTGCACTTCAATATCGGGGTGATGACAATCGCCCTCAATCAACCCTAAATCTAATTCATAGTTAGCAATTTTCTGCACGATGGTGCTGGTGTTGTGCACTTGTAATTGAATACGACTTTCTGGATGCGTCTGCAAAAATTTTGCAACTAATATTGTGGCTAGATAATTGCCTACTGTAAGGGTCGCGCCAATTTTCATATGACCAAAACCCGCGTGACCTTGCAACAAGGCTTCAATCTCTTTTGCTCTATCAAGCAACTCAACAGCGCGTGGTAATAGTTGTTGGCCTGTTTCATTAATACGCAGCGACTTGCCTAAACGGTCAAACAACTGCAAATCAAATTGTTTTTCAAACTCACTTAATGAGGTGCTGGTAGCAGATTGCGACAATGATAAATCTTCAGCAGCGCGCGATACACTAGCGGTGCGGCTAATCGCTACAAAAATCTCAAGTTGTCTTAAGCTGTATTTCATATTCTATACTTGTTATCTATTTTATAGATATATATTATCTTTATAATCCATTTAACAAATATTATACGCTAGTGTAAAATACACAGCAATTGTTAAGGAAGCTGTCATGAAAATACTGGTCGCAGTGAAACGAGTAGTTGATTACAACATAAAAGTACGTGTGAAGCCAGATGGCTCAGATGTCGATATTGATGGCGTAAAAATGGGCATTAATCCATTTGATGAAAACGCCATTGAAGAGGCTTTGCGTCTTAAAGAACTTGGCATTGCCACCGAAATTGTAGTGGTATCACTGGGCACATCTGCTAGCCAAGATGTATTGCGCCATGCTTTAGCGATGGGTGCAGACCGCGCAATTTTGGTAGAAAGTGATTTAACTTTGCAAGCACTTGGCGTAGCAAAATTGCTAAAAGCCGTTGTGTTGCGTGAACAAGCTCAGCTTATTATATTAGGCAAACAGGCCATTGATGATGATGCAGGTGAAACTGGACAAATGCTCGCGGCGCTTTTAAACTACCCACAAGCCACTTTTGCCTCAACTATTAAGGTTGATGACAATGTGATTAGAGTAACGCGCGAAGTAGATGGAGGCACAGAAACATTAGCACTTAATCTGCCAGCAGTTGTTACCGCAGATTTACGTTTGAATGAGCCGCGTTTTGTGAAATTGCCTAACTTAATGATGGCAAGAAAAAAACCGATAGAAACGATTAACGCAGCCGAGTTTTCCATCAATATTGAACCACGCTTGAAGTTAATCAAGGTATCTGAGCCGCCCGCTAGAAAAGTGGGCATTAAGGTTGGCAGCATCAGCGAGCTATTAAGTAAACTGCGCGAACACGAAGGACTACAGCTATGAAAATTCTAAATATGAAAATTTTAATTTTAGCCGAACATGACGGCAAACAACTCAGTCCTGCGGTCTATCAAGCAGTCACTGCTGCACAGTTTTGGAGTGCATCTATAGAGGTTTTAGTGGTTGGCGGTAATATCAATGCACTTGCTCTGCAAGCTGCTGCAATTGATGGCGTAAATCGCGTTATTCAAGCTGAAGCAGCGCACTTAGAACATCAGCTCGCCGAAGATGTTGC
>JAYVRE010000032.1:0-2892 GCA_043776535.1 Methylotenera sp.
CCAAACATCGCGCCCGTATCACCCAAACAAAAATCGGCGTAATCAATGTTGTCTGCGCAAGTAAAATGGGCGCCGTTTGCCGACGTTACAAACAACGGCGATGGTGTGCCCCAATCATTCATCCAGTGCATCGGCACACCGTATAAAAAGTGCTGGTCAGCGCTTTTGGATAACTCGGCCGAACATGAATGCAGCTGCAGATAGCGCTGGCGCTCTGTTTGCAGTATTTTTGTTACATTTTGAATGACGTTTTGCATAGTAAATTGGCGCTAGAAATATTAAATAAATGGTACTACTTTTTAAGCCAGTAATTGAATAGTATGCTACTTAAATTTCGTCATTCTGGCGTAGGCCAGAATCTAGCCGAGCTAAATGACAGAGAATCTAGCTCAAATTGATTAAAATTGAAACTTGCTTGGATTCCAGCCTTCGCTGGAATGACGAGTTGGAACTTTTGGAGTTTTATAATGGATCACGCGTTTTCTTATCTTTCTACCAGCGGCTTTTTAGGCATTCCAATCGATAAGGCCGCTAACAAGCCTTATGCCATTGCGGGCATATTGCCGCTTCAAGCAAGAAATAAAATCTACCACAGAGGCACAGAGAAAACCGAAAAGCATTTAATTTAGTTTTTTTATCTCTATGGTGAATGTTTTTAAGAATTGGAATCAACAATGCTTGCCAACGACCTAAAACTCACACAAAACTCATATTACGCTGCCAGCGCCAATGAGCAACCTGCGTATCCAATATTAGCAGGTGATATTGAAGCCGATGTATGCGTGGTGGGTGGCGGTTTTGCGGGCTTGTCTAGCGCAATTGAGTTGGCAGACCGTGGCTATAAAGTAGTGGTATTAGAGGCCAATCATATTGGCTTTGGTGCCAGTGGCCGCAATGGTGGGCAGATTATTGCAGGCTTGGCTTGCGAGCAAGATGTGATTGAAAACGCACTGGGTTTTGAAGCCGCCAAACAAGTGTGGGGCATGAGTTTAGAAGCGCTGGATTTAGTGCGAGAGCGAGTGAAACGCTTTGAAATTGATTGCGACTTAATCGATGGTTTTTTAGGCGTTTCGGTAAATGAAAAAAAAGGCAAAAAACTTCGCACATGGTTTGACAGCATGGCGAAAAAATACCATTACGGCAGCGATACAGAATGGATTGAACCCGCTTATCTAAAAGATTGGATTTCTAGCCCGCGCTATTTTAATGGCTATTTTGATAAGCGTGGCGGGCATCTACACCCGCTCAATTATTGCCTAGGTTTGGCAAAAGGCGTGGCTAGTTTGGGCGTGCAAATTTATCAGCACTCGGCCGTTACGCAGATGCAGCAAGGCGAGACGATTATTTTACGCACTGAAAAAGGCAGCATAAAAGCTAAATTTGCAGTGCTAGCGGGCAATATATATTTGCCAGAAATCGCGCCAGAGTTAGCGCCAAACTTGACCAAGCGTATTATGCCAGTCGGCACTTATATTATAGGCACCGAGCCCATAGATAAAAAGCTTGCAGCACAATTAATTCCTAAAAATACTGCGGTGTGCGATACCAATTTTGTGTTGGATTATTTTAGATTTTCAAAAGAGTGCAGAATGATTTACGGCGGACGCGTGAGCTACAGCACCATAACACCGCACAACCTTAGCGCCAAAATGCAAGCGCGAATGGCTGAGACTTTCCCGCAGCTTAAAAACGCACGTGTTGAATATACTTGGGGTGGTTATGTGGATATCACCATGAATCGCGCGCCAGATTTTGGTAGGCTGGCAAATAACGTTTATTATCTACAAGGCTTTTCAGGCCATGGTGTTGCGTTGACTGGCTTGGCAGGCAAGCTGGTGGCGGAGGCGATTTCGGGTCAAGCCGAACGTTTAGACGTATTAGCTAAAATTAAACATCATGATTTTCCAGGCGGAAAACTGCTGCGCACACCCGCGTTAGTGTTGGGCATGGTGTGGTATCAATTGCGCGACGCTTTGGGTTGATTTTAACGCTACACTACTGCAATGTCTGCAAACCGCAAATGAATAGAGTTACTACATTGATTATACAACTGTACATGTGTTTAGAAATTGGATTAAAATTAGCCATCTGGTTTTGATAACCAAACCTAATATTTTGAATTTATGTCTACTCAAACCCTAGATTTATTTCCTTACACTTCTGAAGCGACTGATGCCGATTATAACGGCATAGCGCCATTTCGTTTCATCGATTTATTTGCTGGTATTGGGGGCTTTCACCAAGCTTTAAGCTCGTTGGGGGGCGAGTGCGTATTTGTTTCCGAGAAAGATATACATGCTCGTGTCACCTACGCTGCGAATTTTGATATTGATACTGATTTTTTCAATGATGATATAAGAAAAATATCACCTCAAGACGTGCCTGAACATGATGTTTTATGTGCTGGCTTCCCATGCCAGCCCTTTTCGCAAGCGGGGCATAAAAAAGGTTTTTTAGACGGTGAAAATTCAGAACGTGGCAATCTGTTTTATTGCATTCTTGATCTTTTAATCGCTAAACGCCCCAAAGCCTTTATATTAGAGAATGTACGTCATTTAGTGGCGCATGACGAAGGTAATACCTTTGCGACAATTTTAAAACACTTACATGAGGCGAACTACGAGGTAAGTTACAAAGTAATCAAAGCCTCTGATTTCAATGTGCCACAACACAGAGCCCGTGTATTCATTGTGGGGTTTGATCGTTGTCAAGTAGATACAAGCTCAAAATTCCATTTTCCGATACCGATTCCGCTGACTAAAACCATGGCAAATATTTTTAATGCGCCGTGCGAAAAGAAAATTGGCTTTACCTTGCGTGTAGGCGGTAAGGGTTCGCATATAGACGATAGGCGAAACTGGGAGTTTTATCGAGTTAATGGCGAGGTTCGGC
>JAYVRE010000033.1:0-11320 GCA_043776535.1 Methylotenera sp.
TCAATAAAACGACCATCGCGACGATTGCGCGAATCAGCCACTACAACATTGTAAAATGGGTTCTTTTTAGAGCCACCGCGTGATAAACGAATAACGACCATAATCTTGTTCTCTATAAACTCTGACAGAAAGGCGCGGATTATACGCCAAAAATAGGCAAAGGAGCAAGCAGTAAAATCAAGTTGAGCTTACTTTAAGCGGCATAGCGTGTTGGGTCGCTAATGCCTGCTTTTGCAAAGCCCTCGCGGCGCAAGCGGCACGAATCACATTTGCCGCACGCACGGCCTTGTGAATCAGCCTGATAACATGAAACCGTCATGGCATAGTCCACATCCAGCTTGCCTCCCAAGGCAATGATTTGTGCTTTTGTCATGTCGATTAATGGCGCATGTACGGTAATTTTTTGGCCTTCGACGGCAGATTTAGTCGCTAAATTCGCCATTTCTTGAAACGCTTTAACATATTCGCCACGACAATCGGGATAGCCCGAATAATCGAGCGCGTTCACGCCAATAAAAATATCTTGCGCGCCTAGCACCTCTGCCCACGCCAAGCTCAAGGACAGCATAATGGTGTTGCGCGCAGGCACATAAGTCACGGGAATGCCAGCTGGGATAGGGTTAGCGCCGCTTTCAGGCACATCAATATTATGATCAGTCAGCGCAGAACCACCAAACAAGCTTAAATCAAGTTGCACGGTTTTATGCTGTTTTGCGCCTAGGCTAGACGCTATATTCTGCGCAGCTTGCAGCTCAGCAATATGGCGCTGGTGATAATCTAGGCTTAAGCAATAGCAGTCAAAACCTTGCGCATTTGCGATGGCCAAGCAGGTTGCGGAATCTAATCCGCCAGAAAGCAATACAACAGCTTTTTTCATACGCCCGGTTTCTCGCCCCAGAGTATTTTATGCAGCTGTATTTGCATTCTAACGTGCAATTTATCCGCCAACACCCAGCCAGCCAGCGTTTCTGCGCTTAAATCATGATAGCTGGGTGAAAATAAAATCGGGCATTTTTCGCTGAGTTTTAACTCGGTGATTTTGGCTTTTGCCCAGTCGTAATCATCACGGTTGCACAGCACAAATTTGATTTCGTCGTTGGGTTTTATATGATTGACGTTGCTCCACAGCATATTTCTTTCTTCATTCGAGGCAGGTGTTTTTATGTCTAAAATAATCGAAACTCTTGCATCCACAGGCGCAATATCCATCGCACCGCCAGTTTCCAGTGATACGCTATAATCCGCATCACATAAGGCTTGTAGTAAGTTATAACATTCTTTTTGCGCCAGCGGCTCGCCGCCTGTCACTGTCACGTACTGCGTGCCGAATTCAGCCACTTTAGCCAAAATATCGGCAATTTGCATATTATCGCCGCCGCTAAACGCGTATTCGGTATCGCAATAAGTGCAGCGCATAGGGCAGCCTGTGAGGCGCACAAATACAGTCGGCAGGCCGATGCGGCTGGTTTCGCCTTGTAGTGAATGAAAAATTTCGTAGATTTTCAGTGACATAAATTAAGTGTCATAAGTAAACAATAAAAAACGCCAACTGCGTAAGTTGGCGCTATTTTACCGCGAATGTGGTTTGGTAATTAAGGTTTTATTGGCTTATTGTCTAATGGCCGCTACCTGATTGCTTCTAGCGCTCTTAAGCGCTTTTGTGCGCTCGGCGTAACTTCAGCGTCAGGGTGCTTGTCAATTAAGCTACGCAAAGTTTTTTTAGCATTGTTGACTTGTCCAAGTTGGATTTGGCTGTTAGCCATATTAAACATAGCCTCTGGCACTTTTGTGCTTTCTGGATGTAAATCGAGCACTTTTTGCTGGGTGGCAATGGCTGATTTATAGTTTTTTAAGCCAAACTGGCTGTAACCCATGCCATACAAGGCTTCTGGCGCGAGCTTGCTGGTTGGATACTCTTTTAAAAAGCGATCAAACGCCGCAAAGGCCTCTTTGTGCTTGGCAGATTGACTTAAAGCATTGGCATCGGCCAGCGCTGTCACATCTTTTTCTTCTGCGACTGGTTGTGCGACTGGTTGTGCGGAAGGGCTAGCAGGGGCAGCATTTGCAGGCGTTGGCGCTGGACCGCTTTCGATACGACGCAAGCGTGTATCGGTATCGGTATATAAATCTTTTTGGCGCGTTTGTGTGGCATCTAAATTGTGTTGCGCCACTTCTAAATCGCCTTTCAAATTGGCTGCTTCTTGCTTAAGCGCCTCAATTTGGTTTTGCATATCGGCCAAGCCACCGCCTTGCACAATGGCCTCTATAGCTGCGACACGCTTTTTAAGATCGGCAATTGCTGCCAAAGTGGCCTCATGGTTGGCTTGTTGCTTAAGCTCTATTTCTCCAATCTTTTTGCGCGCTTCCTTGTCGTCAAACAGCGCTGCGTGAGCCGCATTGAAAGAAGCGCTTAACGCAAAAAGACTTAAGCCAACCAATACAATTTTTTTTATTGCCAGCATTTAATTAATCGCCTTGGTGAACAATATCAGCACGGCGATCTTTATCGCAAGCTTCGCCACCGCAGTTTTGCGTGGCTTTTTCTTCGCCATAACTCACGGTTTCAATTTGCTTATCTTGCACCCCCAACAAATTAAGCGCTTTTTTAACCGCAACTGAGCGGCGTTGACCCAGTGATAAATTGTACTCGCGCGTGCCACGCTCATCCGTATTGCCTTGTATCACCATTTTGGCATCTGGGTGCGCTAACATATATTTAGCATGTGCTTCAACCAGTGGGCGATATTCTGATTTGACTGCATCACTATCAAAATCAAAGTAGATATTGCGTTTTGAGAGAACATTGCTTGGATCTTTAAGTGGGTTGTTGCCAGCGTTATTGGCGTTGCTATCAATCGTCACTTCTTTTATAGCGCCAGTATCTGCGCCAGAATCAGCTTGAGTGGCAGCGGGCGGCGCAGGGCTCTTATCTTCAACTTTTGCGGGCGCAATTGGGGTGCTCTTACATGCCACCAATAGCACTGCTAAGCTTAAGGTCATCGCTAATTTTGCATTGATTGTTGATTGGTTTTTCATCATTCTCTCCTGTTAATTCCCATTATTGGGCTAATTTAATACGAAAAATTTTGCTTGTTTATAGCCTTAAAGCTTAATTGGCTAGCGGACCCCATGCTGGCTCGCGCACATCGCCGCCTGTTGCATCGCTTAAGCGTTGGCGCACTTTTCCATCAGAGGAAACCGCAGCCAATGCCCCACGTCCGCGCACTTTGGTTGCGTATAAAATCACACGGCCGTTAGGCGCAAAGCTAGGCGATTCATCTTGTGAGCCCTCAGACAATAACTGCACTTGTCCGCTGGCTAAATCTTGCATGGCGACTTTAAATTTGCCACCATCATTACGAATATACGCCAAACTTTTACCGTCGGGTGAAAAACGTGGCGAAACATTATAGTTGCCTTCAAATGTGACGCGGCTAGGATTAGAGCCAGCGCTGCCGCCATCTGCGGGCACTTTGTAGATTTGCGGCCTGCCGCCACGGTCTGAGCTAAAATAAATCATGCTGCCGTCGGGTGAAAATGCTGGCTCAGTATCAATCGCGCTACTTTTGGTGATTTGTTTTAAGCCGCCGCCACTCGAACTAATGGTGTAAATTTGTGAATTGGCGCCGTAAGTAAGTACAATCGCTAGTTTGCTACCATCTGGCGACCACGCTGGTGCGCTGTTGTTGCCTTTATAGTTAGCCAATATCTCACGGCTACCACTGGTGAGCGATTGCACATAAATAATCGGTTTTTTCTTTTCAAACGAAACATAGGCTAACTTAGTGCCATCGGGCGACCAAGATGGGGAAATAAGCGGCTCGTTCGATGACACTACGGTTTGTGGGCTATGGCCGTCAGCATCCGCTACCTGCAAGGCATAGCGCTTGCCAGACTTGGTAATATAAGCAATGCGGCTAGCAAATATGCCCGATTGACCAGTGAGTTTTTGGTAAATAATATCAGCAATTTTGTGCGCGGTAGTACGCATTTGGCTAGGTGCAATTTGATAATCCATGCCTGCTAATTGCGTTTGCTTAAGCACATCCATCAGCTGAAAACTCACCTTCAAACGACCACCCGCCACACTTTCAACGTTGCCAACGGTAATCGCTTGTGCTTGCAAAGCCGCCCACTCGGCATATTTAATTTGTGCTGGTGTTGTAGGCAAATTGGCCATGCCTCGCGTCTCTAGCACACGAAACAATCCGCTACGGTGTAAATCTGCCGCAATAATTTCATTGATATTTTCTTTTGTATTGGCCGCGCCGCCAAAAGGCACTATGGCTATGGGTATTTGCTGTGCGCCACCGCCGCTAATTTCTATTTCTAAGGCGGCATTGGCCATTGATGCAGTTAAAAAAACTGCACAAAAAAGCATCCATCTAAATAATTTCATAAGCTATAGTCGTCTTAATTGTCTAAAAAATTCATTTAAATTCTACTGCAAACTCGCTTTGATGCCACACGATTTACACTTTATTACAACTTTTACGCTTTGCTTACAAACTAATCGTTAGGTCTAAATTTCAACTTCAAGTTTCTAAACTGCGCTTTTAAGTCTGGGTCATCTGGCAATGGCAGCGGCTCTGAGGCCATAATGGCGCGCTCTACTGCCTCATCGCAAGCAGGGTTGTCACTTGATTTCGTAATTTTTGGGTTGCCACTTATTTGCCCTGTAGGCAGCACGCTAATTTCAACCCTTATCTCTGGGTTTCCATCGCCACACAGCGTTTTATTTACATTATTGCGAATTTTAACCTTAATTTTCTCGGTATATTCACCAATTAAACTCGCATTAGCAGCGCTGCTCGCTTTCGCATCATTAGCACCATCTTCATTCAACATATCCTCTTTTAGCTTGCGTAAAGCTTTGTCTCTATCTAATTTTTCTTGTTTTTCGGCGGCTGTTTTCTCGCTTAAATCTTCCTCACGCGTTTGTTGAGCTAGTTTCTTAAGCAATTTCTCTTTTTCTTCTAATTCTTTTTTCTTTTTCTCCAGCTCAATATCTACTTTAGGCTCTTCTGGCTTAGGTTCTGGCTTTTTTTCGACTACAGGCTCAGGTTTTGGCTCTGGCTTTGGTTCGGGTTTTTCTTCAATAATTGGCTTAGGTTCGGGTTTTGGCGTTTCTACCACTTGTGGTGCGGGCAATTTGTCCCACAATTCAACCTCTGTCACATTCAAAACAGTATGCGCGGCCTTCCAATTAAACGAAACCAACATTGCCACCAGCAAGACAGCATGCACGGCAATAGCCATTATGCCTGCCTTCAAAGAATCTGGATTTTCGTGCTTTCTTAACATATTAAGTTTTTATAATGGGGCGAGTAAAAGTCCAACTTTAATGTCTTTATCAAGTTTTAATAATCCTAAAATAGCAACTACTTCATCATATTTAACGTTTTTATCAGCAGCTATTACAACACCTCTTTTTGAATTTTCTTTAAGTTTTTGCTTTATTTTTAACAATAAAACATCTCTTGTTAGCGCGATACTTTCTAATTCAACTTTGCCATCTTTTTTCACTGTTAAAACGATTGGAGGAACTGGTCGTTGACTTAGCCCACTTTGCCCTACTTTTGGCAGCTCCACCACGCCTGGATTAGTCATGGGCGCTGTTACCATAAAAATAACCAGTAACACCAAAGTCACATCAATATACGGCACTACGTTAATCTGGTTCATCATGCGGCGTTTGCGGGTTCTAGCCATGATAACTCCTATTGTTAGCTGTGATTTTAAAGGCTTTTACCACAGAGGCACAGAGACGCTGAGAACACCAAGAGTCGAGCAATATGTTCGTTTCATTGTTGTTAAATCTAGTTCTAAAGATTAAGTGCGTAAAATATGGGTAAATTAAACTCAAATTTTTAGGCTTAATTTCTAGGCTTAGATTTTCTCTGTGTCTCCGTGTCTCTGTGGTAAGGTTTTGATTTAGAAACATGGCCATAAATTCTATCCCATAAACGCTAAGACTTACGTTGCAAAATATTGGTAAACTCTTCCATAAAGCTCTCATATCGTACCGAAAGCCTATCTACACTGGACGCAAAACGATTGTAAGCAATCACCGCTGGAATCGCTGCAAATAAGCCAATTGCCGTGGCGACCAGTGCCTCTGCAATGCCAGGTGCTACTTGGCTAAGCGTGGCTTGCGCGACATTTGAAAGACCGCGAAACGCATTCATAATGCCCCACACCGTGCCAAATAGGCCAATATACGGGCTTACTGAGCCAACTGAGGCCAGAAACGGCAAATGCGCGTCTAGGTCATCCAGCTCACGGTTATAAGCGGCGCGCATGGCACGACGCGAGCCTTCCATCACGTCAGACACCCCCATTCCAGGTTGCTGTTTGTGGCGGATAAATTCTTTAAAGCCCGCCTCAAATATACTCGCCATGCCTTGTGGTTTGCGGCGACCAGCGGTCACGCTCTCGTATAATTTATTTAAATCGCCGCCGCTCCAAAACTTATTTTCAAATTCTTCAGATTCGGTTTCTGCGCGTTTAATGATGGCGACTTTAATAAAGATATACCACCACGAAAATAGTGACGTAATCAGCAATATCGCCATCACCGCCTGCACAGGCAGGCTGGCACCTGCGATAAGTGTCAATAAAGACATATCATTCGTTTCTGTCATCTTTGCTCCATTGTTGATTTGATTGGTTCGGGAATGCCGACTGGCTTAAATGTTAAGGCGTTAACACAGGCGAGTTTTACTTGCGCCTCTACCAAAACATTCCTCTGGCCAAGCACTGGCTGATTGACGCTGATTCTCTGCAAAAATTCAAAACTACTGTGACCTACTTTGTGTAATTCGCAAGTAATGGTCAGCATATCGTTAAATTTTGCAGGTTTTTTAAATATAATTTGCATGTTATGCACCACAAAAATAACATTAAGTTCATCTCGAATATAAGTCTGCTCAAAGCCCAAATGGCGCAGCCACTCGGTGCGAGCGCGCTCCATAAAGTTTAAATAATTGCTGTGATACACCACGCCGCCGCTGTCCGTGTCTTCGTAATACACGCGAATTGACCAGTTGAAAGTTTGATTACTTAGCATGACTAAATTCTAACACAGAGGCAAAATTTAGTTTTTAAGATAGCGCTACTAACTAGTGCCTGTATTTTGATCAACCACCAATTAAAAGTAACTAATTGGAAGTTTTTGTAAAAAAAGCTCAGATTTATAGGAAACAAATTTGTTGTCATCAATATGATGTATGCCGAATTAGCATCTATAACATGCGGTAGGTACAAAAAGCACTGGGCGATTGTGTCGGGCGCGACATTCACATATATTCCATTACGCTATTGCCAGATTTTGATACACCGAAAGTGCTTAAAAAATATGCGGCTGACAATAAAGTAGGGCCTAGCTGGCAGTTTTTAACTGGCAAATTTTCTGATATTAAAATAGTCCGCAGAAAACTGGGGTTTTACGATTTAGACCCAAAAGTTGATTCAGACCGCACCCAGCATGCTGGCGTAGTGCACATAGGTAACTACGCTTACGACAACTGAATGATGGCACCTGCGCTTGGTAGCCATTAATCTATATTACAAGTGATTAAGCATGCCGATAGAACATTAATGCACGCATAGCCACTGATTTAGCATTGTCGTTTTACATTTTATTAACCCCAACCACCACTTAATTTGGGAGGCAATATGTTAGACCAAGAAGAAATTTCCGTAGAGAATGGCTCGAAAGTAGCCGATGAATCAAGACGCAATTTATTTAAACTAACCGTGGCAGGCAGCGTTGCTTCGCTAATCGCGCTTAAACAAAACAATGTGGTAAAGGGTTGGCGGGCTTTTACCTGCTGTTTGATGAGATTGACTCTGGCAATGAAAATGACATTAGCAACCAAGCGCTTAGGTTACCCAGCGGCGATTACGATGTGCCAATCATGTTTCAAGATATGCGCTTTGATGCCAATGGGTTGCAGTATTACGACCAAATGAGCCCAGAAGGTGTCATTGGTGACAGAGTTGTAGTCAATGGCAAGATTAAACCTTTCTTTGAAGTGGCGCGTCGTAAATATCGCTTACGGTTGCTAAATGGCGGCCCAACTCGCTTTTATGAATTTTATCTAGTGCATAATGGCATAGTTAAACCGTTCATTCACATTGCTAATGACGGCAATTTGTTTAAGTTTCCACTTATGAACCGTACCAAAATAAGACTTGGCATGGCCGAGCGTGGCGATATTATTGTCGATTTCTCCGCTTTTCCGCTTGGCAGCGAGGTGTTTCTGGTAAATCGCCTACGTCAAGATGATACACGTGGCCCTAAAGATGTTAGAAGCCCAGGCGATCAAGTATTAAAATTTATTGTTAACCGTAATCCTATCGAGACTGATAACTCGCGCGTATTAACCGCAACAACGCTAATGCGCGAGCTACCACCGATAAATTTAACCGAAGTTGTTGCAAGGCGCACTTGGGTGTTTGGACGTAAAAATGGAGCTTGGACAATTAATGATCAGTTTTTCAATGTGAACAGTGTGCGTGCTAATATTAAAAAAGGCACTGCAGAAATTTGGACCCTTATCAATGGCGGTGGTGGTTGGTCACACCCTATCCATATTCATTTTGAAGAAGGCCGCATTTTGAAAAGGAATGGCGTGGCGCCGCCAGCACATGAACGTGGGCGTAAAGATGTGTATGTGTTGAGCCCAGGTGAAACTGTGGAAATTTTCATGCGCTTTCGCGACTTTAAAGGCAAGTATTTGATGCATTGTCACAACTTACCGCATGAGGATCATGCCATGATGGTGCGTTGGGATATTGTAGATTAAAGCTAAATAGTTAGACGTGTGGTTAAATGATGCCCGCCACGAATTATATTCCGTGGCGGGCATTTTATAAGTTAGGTTGAGATGCCTACTATTCGCCTCATGCGCTTTTAATTCTTAATTTTTTTAATCCTTGGATGCAGACTATAATGATGTCATTGCTGCGGCCAAGCTTCACCAGTAGCTAATGTTTTAGGCACGGCTAAGCCAAAATGCTGATACGCCAAGCCAGTCGCCACACGGCCACGCGGGGTGCGCATAAGGTAACCTTGTTGTATTAAATACGGCTCCAGCACGTCTTCTATTGTGTCGCGTTCTTCTCCAATAGCAGCGGCCAAGTTATCTAAGCCAACTGGACCGCCGCCAAATTTTTCTAGCACCGCTTGCAGCAATTTTCTGTCCATTACATCGAAACCCAAACTATCGACATCGAGCATTTTGAGAGCAGCATCGGCGACTTCACTGCTGACGATGCCATCGGCTTTTACTTGTGCGTAATCGCGCACACGGCGCAGTAGCCTGTTAGAAATACGCGGCGTGCCACGCGAGCGTTTGGCGACTTCTAGTGCGCCTGTTTCAGTAATTTCCACCTCTAACAAGCCCGCGCTGCGATGCACAATGCGGCCTAGTTCTTCGGTAGTGTAAAACTCTAGCCGTGACACAATACCGAATCTATCGCGCAGCGGATTGGTGAGCATACCTGCACGCGTGGTCGCGCCAATTAAGGTAAATGGCGGCAAATCTAAACGTACACTGCGCGCGGCTGGCCCTTCGCCTATCATAATATCCAAGCGATAATCTTCCATCGCGGGATACAAAATCTCCTCTACCACTGGGCTTAAGCGATGAATTTCATCGATAAATAACACGTCGTTAGGCTCTAAATTGGTCAGCAATGCGGCCAAATCACCCGCCCGTTCCAGTACTGGGCCAGAGGTTTGACGCATGTTTACGCCCATTTCGCGTGCAATAATGTGCGCTAGCGTAGTTTTACCCAAGCCAGGTGGGCCAAAAAGTAATACATGATCAAGCGCCTCTGAACGGCCTCGTGCGGCATTGATAAAGATTTCTAACTGGCTGCGTGCTTTTTCTTGCCCAATATATTCATCAAGCACTTTGGGACGTAGCGCACGCTCCATAGCCTCTTCTTGAGGGCTTTCTGCGGCGGGGGCAATGAGACGGTCTGTTTCAATCATATTTTTAGCTAGTTAATTATTGGCTTACATTGTATTAGCTTAATGCGTGCAACTATGAAAAATTTCATTATGAATTTAACTATGAATTTAACTATGAATTTAACTATGAGTTTAATACAGAAAAATTATCAATCAATTGTTTCATTGGCACAGGCGCTCCTAAGTGCAAGCCTTGGCCATAGTGTATGCCAATCAATTTTAATTCTTTTAATATGGCATCATTCTCAACAAATTCTGCCACGGTTTGAATGTTCATGGCCTCTGCCACGCTGTGAATCGAACGCACCATCGCGTGATCAATCTTATTGGTGTGCATGTCTTTAACAAATGAACCATCGATTTTAAGATAATCTACTTCAAAATTTTTCAAATACATAAAGGATGACATGCCACTGCCAAAATCATCCAGCGCAAAGCTACAACCCAGTTTTCTTAGTGAAGTAAACAATTGAATGGTATTTTTTAAGTTCACCACTGCGGCAGTTTCGGTAATTTCAAAACAAATACTTTGCGGCGGGACGGCATAAATGGCAAATTGCTCGCGTATGTAGCCCAATAAACTTTTATCACTTAACGATGTGCCCGATAAATTAATTGAAAATACATAATCACACGCCTCGAAACTAATATTTAATAACTTACGGTACGCGGCCAATGTATTTTTTATCACCCATCGATCAATATTGGGCATCAGGTGATACCGCTCTGCTGACGGTATAAATGTGGTGGGTAGCATAATTTTGCCATCAAAATTAACTTTTCTAATTAAAACCTCATAATGATGTTGCTGTGACACGCGCGATGAAAGTGGCACAATGGGCTGGCAATAAAGCACAAACTGCTCGTCATCTATTTTATCAGTAATGTCTGCAACTGCCTCTACGGCGCTTCTACGTTGTGCCACCTCTATATCACCCGCATTAAATAAAAAGCTCTGATTACGCCCAGCCTCTTTTGCAGAGTAACAAGCAGAATCAGCAGCATGAATTACATCGCTCACAGTTTCAAAGTTTGAATTAATGACCACCAAGCCAATACTTACGCCAACATTAAATATTTTATCTCCATAAATAAATCGGTAATCCCTCACCAATTTAAGTAGGGCGTTGGTGATTTGATTGGCGTCCGCCAAGCTACAGTTCTCGAGCAGCAGTGCAAATTCGTCACCTCCCACGCGCGCCAAGGTATCTCTATCGCGCATCCTGTGAGCAAGCAGCACGCTAATTTGTCTGAGCAACTCATCCCCAGCCGTATGCCCACAAGTATCATTGACCAACTTAAACTGATCTAAATCGAGATAACACAACACATGTTGTG
>JAYVRE010000034.1:0-11302 GCA_043776535.1 Methylotenera sp.
GAAAATTAGCGCGCGCATTTGTGTAATTAGAAAGCGATTAATGTAATGTTTTTTGCTCTTTTGGGTTACTCCCATGTTGAAGTGCACAAAGCATTATTAGTAAATTTTTTAGCACAACGTGTCCAAATTTGCACAGTCATGACGAACCCTCGAACAAGCTTTGATTTAACCCACCTCAATTGTTATTAATCAGCCGATAAAGTTTATTATAAGTGATTGAGTTATAACAAAAAATTAAATAAATCAATTATTGGTCTAGTTTTTGCTCAATGCATACTATGTATGTAATTAAATTATAGGAGCGTCAAAATGACAATTTACCAAATAATCAACAAGCAAAACCAACTAGAGTATGCCTATCTTAATTATGAAGTTGCCATCGAAGAGCTTGCCAAGTTAAACCAAGTCAGTAATGAAAATGACTTTAGTATTAACGCGATTGAAGACGAAGATTTTTAACCCGAAACAACATACTTGAGCAACCAATGATTAAACATCAGTAACCTAATGTATTTGGTGCTTATTTTTTAACAATTTTGTTTTTACGGTTTTCTTTTTATATGGCTGCCAATATAACGGCTCGCTCTTTTCTGCTTGATAAACCAGCATGTATTTGCGCCGTAAATTTTCAAAGGCCTCTGCCTCACTTATTTTGTTAGCTTTAACTTGCTGTGCCGCTTGTAGCTGTGCAAATAGCAGCCAATCTGGGTTTTCTTGATAACCGCGGTCGCTCATGCAATTTTCAAGCACGCGCGCTTGGCGACCCACTTTTTCTAAACGCTGAAACGCTAAGCCTTCGGGCAATTTCAGCGCGGCTTTGTCCGAAATCAACTCGCATTCAACTCCCGCTTTAGCCAAGGCCGAGAGCTGATAAGGCTTTTGGTCATCGGGTGCCATGCTGTCTGCGTAAACCATCATGCCCAGCAGTGCTAATGCTGGTACAAGTATCACGATTATGCCTCTCATACTTTCATATTACCTAACTAAAATTTATATTGGTCCACGCTTTGCGCCTCAAGCTTTTCAGACGCAATTTCTTCTAGCAATTGTGGGTTAATTTCTTTAAGTGTCACGCGAATTTTATCTGCCTCATCTAGTTTGCCTTCGGCTTGCGCCATTTGTGCAATCGCTAGCAAACTAGCAGGGTGATTGGTTTGCAAGCTAAGGGCTTTTTTAAAATGCGTTTTTGCCATGTTGGTGTTAGCCAAATTTTGTTCGGCTTTACCTAAATAATACCAAGCTTCTGCGCTGCTAGGCTCTTGTTTAACCCAATTGCTCGCTATTGTTAGAACATCTTGCCAGCGATTATTTTGATAAGGCAGCACAATTTGCATAAAAAATGGACGATTATTTTCAGCAGCATCCCAAAAAGGAACACCGTGAACTGAATTTAACGGCACCGATTCAGTTTGCAGCAACGCTTTCACCATGTTAATAGGCATATTGTAATAATACGCGTTTTTGCCAGGGCTTTTAAACGTACTAATAGCGATAAGTTTGCCCTCGTAATCAAACACGGGGCTACCGCTGGCACCTATAGCAAAGGCGGCTTGAGTGCGAATCACCTGCTCATTATCAAACGGGTACAACGCTTTAACCGTGCTAAGCGCCACATACGGGGCAGGCGAATCGGATGGCATAGAGATTGAAATCACTTGCTGCTCATAATTTAATTTTGAAGAATCCGCCATGGCAATAGGCTTTAAATCAGCATATTGCACCTTTAAAATGCATAAATCGTGCTTCCAATCAGCCTGCAAAGAATCCACGGGGTACTGAGCACCCCATTTGGTAATAGTAATGCCGTTAGCGTTGCCAAGCACATGGCAATTGGTCACCACGTGGTCTTTAGTCACCGCAACACCCGTACCAAAGCCATGCCCGCCCGACCTTGTGGTGGTGCCCACTTTTACCATAGATTCTTTTAAACCGTACAACAACTCAACGCTTGGGTCTGGCAAGCCTGCCGCTTTAGCGCTTACAGCAACTAAAAATGGTAGGCATACAATTAATCCTTTAAGTAAATATTTGGCATGATTCATTTGATTGGCTTTTCTATTTTAAATTAATTGATGAACAATTTTATTATATTTAAATTATGAGCTAAGTCACGGGCTTAAGTTCATACCAGCAAGTTTAAACGGTTGCGGCACAATCAGCACGCTGGTAAAACACCGCAATAGGGCTTGCTGAACTTAAGTTGCTTAAATAACCTCTTAAATGGTGTATTTCACACATTTGCTAAAATTATTTGAGAGACTCCATGCACAAAATTCTAATAGGTTTAACTTTAATCTGCCCATTAATAGCAGCAACTGCACATGCCGCAGAGAACAACATGCGGCCTGGATTATGGCAAATTACCACCACATCTGATTTATTGCTGCTGGTGCCACACCTGCCGCCAGATCAAATGCAGGGCATTAAAGACTTAGCCAGCGAATACGGGCTGGATATGCCACAAATTGAAAACGGCGCAGCAATCTCGCAAACTTGCATGACACAAGCAATGGCGGATCAAAAAACGTTGCCCAATTTTTATAATGCGCAATTAGGCTGTAGCTCTAAAAACGCCACCCGCAGCGGCAACCAATATAAAACAGACTTTGTTTGTACCAGTGCCGATTTAAAAGGTAGTGGCACAGCAGAAGGCACCATTACATCCCCAGAGGCCTTTACAGGCCAAACTAATTTTACTGGCACGGCTCAAGGCAACCCAGTGAACGAGCGGGCTGATATTAACGGCAAATGGTTGAATGCAAGCTGTGGCGCAGTAAAACCGTTATAAAACACCTGCCCTGTAAGCCGCATGGTTGTTAGCCTGTAGGGCATATGATAATCTTGTCTGAGCCTATTTATTTTGCCACTTCAATGTTAGCTTTTGACCTTCGATACCCTACCTCGCTACCCAGCATACAAAGCCCTTGTAGCGCAGGCGCCCTCGCCTGCAAAGCGGGCATTAGTCCGCCTACAGCAAGCCATGCAGGCGAGGGCACCTGCGCTACATTTAAAACAAGATTTGCACTAAACTTCGTTCGTTATAAGCTATAAGTAGGTGAGCAGGATTCTGTCAAAACCGACTTAGTGCTTTAGTACTTAGCGAGGCTGGGGAAGGCTCTTGAGGTCTTAAAAGTGCTGAAAGCGCGAGTTCCGCAGCCGCTAAAATGCGGCGTTAAGACCGAAGAATTTAGCGGTAGTGGGGTGTCTTTTTGTTTACCCACTTTATTTTGGACAGGCATAATAAAGTGTGTCGCGAAGAGGTGAAAGAACAATTTTCTACTTACCTACAATTGCGCAAACATATATTCCATAGCTTTATCGCCACGCTTGTAACCTGTTCGCGCATCAAACTTTTCTTTCAATAAGTTCAAAGAAAAGACTTCGTGTACTTTGAGTATTTTCCATCCAACCTTTTCACCGCTGACGCTACCACCTGATACTTGATAACATCGTAGTATTTCTTCACCATGTTTGTCGCGCCCATAAGCATGCGGTTCGACTGTACGAGAAAAGCCACTATAGCGTAGCTCCAGTTCTCGTTGTTCTTGTATTGCTTGAACAATAATATCGTTCATCGGCTAGATCTCTGAATGTATTGGCTCTGGTGGTTTAGGTGAAATTTGAGCAGAACGATAGCCTGAATACGGATGCCCGCATGATGTACAAATATGCATCCCTCGATCTTTTGATGAATTTACCAGTTGTTTTGTTTTGTGCTCATTTTCCCAACAACGTAAACAATAAGCTATTCCAGTTGGGTTGCCATCTTTATCAGTTACGTAATATGCATCACCTTGACGAACTAAAGAGTCTTTTTTCTGAAAAGCATCTTCCAAGTCTGCTATTTTTTTATCTTTCTCGATTAAAGCATCTTGAACTTCGACTAATTCCATTTTAGTGTCAGCAAGTGAACCTAAAAGGTCAGCTAGTTTTAGTTTTAACTCTGCCTTTTCAAGACTCACATCACTTTCACGTATGAATTTAACGATTTCAGTTGCAGTTTTGAGACTGCTAAGTGCAGCTCCAATTGTTGCCAGATCAGCCATTTAACCGTACTTACTTTCACCACAATTCAAACAAGTCAAACAGCCATCCATAATAATCTCCGTTTTTTCATCTCGTATCCTTTACCTAAATGGGTTTTTAACCACTAAATTATCTACCAGCATGCCATCTTGCATATCTTCTGACAGTAAAACTTTTGAACCTGCAATTAATGCGGCAGAGCAAATATGCGCATCATAAAACGACAACTGATAACGCTTACAAAGCTGCACAGCTAATTCATGGCTTGCTTCAGTAAGTGGCACAACTTGCACGCTGGCTTTTACTGCTTGCAACACCGCGTCAATTTCATCCCAGTGCATTTTTAGTTTACGTTGGCAAACAGAAACTATTTCGTTTAACACTTGCACACTTATGACGCCACCTGCTTGCAAAATACTCTCTGCTTTATCGGCTTTTGCTGCGTCGTGAGAGAGCAAATATAAAATAACATTGCTATCAATAAAAGGCTTACTCAATTATTGCCATCTCTTGAGTTGGCTTCTAATCGATCAAAGTGAAAGCTAGCAGGTAAGCGGCCACGCAGCGTGCGCAGGCGCAAAAGCAGCTCTTTTGCATTAGGCTGTTTCGCGATTTCTAAACTTCGCTCGCCCGTCACGTGCAAATCAATCTCTTCGCCTTCTTTTAAATCTAGCGCTTGCACTACGCTGGCAGGCAAACGCACTGCCAACGAATTACCCCATTTGGCTACTTGCATGATTTATCCTTAAATGATATACATTAAATAAAAGTATATCATAGAGTTATTAGCCTGCAACTTTTATCCACACTTACTTTCACCACAATTCAAACAAGTCAAACACCCGTCCATAATAATAGCGGCTTTGGTATTACATTTTCCACATAGCTGCGAGCCTTTAGGGAAACCTTCAGCGCTCATTTCCTCGCCCGCTTTGGCGTGTTTTTCATGGTATTGGGCACGTTTTTCGGCCACTAATTTTTGTTGATGTTGGTCTAAACCTGGCAATTTAAGCATGCCGATAGATTGCAAATGCTGCTCGACCACTTCGCCGATTTCTGCCACTAAGCTGGGGATAAATTTACCGCCTTTTTTAAAGTAGCCGCCGCTGGGTTCAAACACGCTTTTAAGCTCTTCCACCAAAAACGTCACGTCGCCGCCTTTGCGAAATACCGCTGACATCACGCGTGTGAGGGCGACTATCCATTGAAAGTGATCCATATTTTTGGAGTTAATAAATATCTCGAACGGGCGGCGATGCTCTTGCGGCGTGCCTTCGTTCATCACCACGTCGTTAATGGTGATGTACAGCGCATGCTCGGTGACGGGCGTCTTTACTTTGTAGGTGCTGCCCGTGATTTTCTCTGGACGGTCTAACGGCTCGCCAATTTGTACAATTTTTGCATTTTTTTCTAGCGCTTTTGCGGCGGCGTCTAGTTTATCTTGCTCGTTTACCAGCGTGTAGCCAGTTATTTTTTTGTCTATTTTTACTGTCATTTTGTTTCTCCTGTTTTGTAGGAGGGGCGGCTCGCCCCGATTATCTATTCTTCGCGATTTAAAAATCGCTCCTACATCTATTCACTTATTACCGTTTATCGCGACGAGGGTGTCGCTCCTACACTAAAACTTGCCGTAGTAGCCTTCTTTGAGTGCATCGTATAAATTCGCGGCACTGTGTATTTCACCATCATACTCAATCTCTTCATTACCCTTAACCTCAAGCTCTGTGCCGTCTTCTAGCGTAAATTTGTAGGTAGTGTTTTCTAAATCTTTTTCTGTCACCAACACGCCTTGGAATGCCTCAGGATTAAACCTAAATGTAGTGCAGCCTTTTAAACCTTTGTCGTAAGCGTAAAGATAGATGTTTTTAAAGTCTTCAAAATCGTAATCAGTCGGCACATTGATGGTTTTTGAAATTGAGCTATCAATCCATTTTTGTGATGCGGCTTGAATATCCACGTGGGCTTTGGCCATAATCGTTGAAGAATCCAAGAAATAATCGGGCAACTTTTCATCTTCCTTATCTGAAAAAGGCATGGCTTTTGGGTTGATTAACTCGCGGTAGGCTAGCAACTCGAATGAAAATACATCGACTTTTTCCTTACTCTTTTTGCCTTCGCGAATCACGTTGCGCGCATAGTGGTGCGCAAAGCTAGGCTCGATGCCGTTGCTGGCGTTGTTAGCCAAACTAAGTGATATTGTGCCTGTTGGCGCAATGCTGCTGTGGTGCGTAAAGCGCACGCCAAGGCTCGCGATTTTGTTACGCAAACCTTCGGGAAACTGTTGCATATAGCGGCTGTATTTGCCCAGCAAAACTTTACCTGCAATTTTCTGCCCAACTTTAATGCCGTCTGCCGCCATTTCTGGACGTTTTGCTAACATATCAGCCGTCACTTCAAATTTTTCTTCCATGATAGGCGCAGCGCCTTTTTCTTCGGCCAATTGCACGCCTACTTCCCAGCCCACTTCTGCCATCATGCGGGTGACTTCATCGGTAAATTTAAGTGAATCGTCATCACCGTATTTCATTTTCATCATGGTGAGTGCAGAGCCTAAACCCAAATAACCCATGCCGTGGCGACGTTTGCGGGCGATTTCGTCGCGTTGTTGTTGCAGCGGCAAGCCGTTAATTTCTACTACGTTATCTAACATACGCGTGAAAATGGCGACCACTTCGCGATATTCTGTCCAATCAAACTGCGCTTCGTCGGTGAATGGATTTTTAACGAATTTAGTGAGGTTAACCGAGCCCAGTAAGCACGCGCCATAAGGCGGCAAGGGCTGTTCACCGCAAGGATTGGTCGCGCGAATATTCTCGCAAAACCAGTTGTTGTTCATCTCGTTTACGCGGTCGATTAAAATAAAACCTGGCTCGGCAAAATCGTAAGTGCTGGACATAATCACATCCCACAAGCGGCGCGCTTTAATGGTTTTATACACGCGGCAAGCCACTTTTCCTGCATCAATGCCGTCGGTTTTGGTGAGATATTTGCCTTTTACTGGCCACTCGCGCCAAATCACTTGGCTGTTATCATTGATGCTTAGGCCATCTACTATCGCCTCTTTTTCGGTGACTGGAAAAGCGAGCTTCCATTCAGAGTCAGCCTTTACCGCCTCCATGAATTCTTTGGTTATCAAGCAACTTAAATTAAATTGGCGCAAACGGCCAGCTTCGCGCTTGGCTTTAATAAAATCGGTAATGTCAGGGTGCGAAATATCAAATGTGGCCATTTGAGCGCCACGGCGGCCACCCGCAGACGACACGGTAAAACACATCTTGTCGTAAATATCCATGAAGCTTAACGGGCCAGACGTATAGGCGCCAGCACCCGCCACAAATGCGCCTTTTGGACGCAGCGTTGAAAACTCATACCCAATGCCGCAACCTGCTTTTAGCGTTAAACCAGCTTCGTGCACTTTGCCGAGGATATTATCCATGCTGTCTTCTATCACGCCAGAAACCGTGCAATTGATGGTTGAAGTGGCAGGTTTATGCTCTAACGCACCCGCATTAGAGGTGATGCGGCCTGCGGGAATCGCGCCACGGCGCAGCGCCCACAAAAATTTCTGGTGCCACTCATGGCGTTTATCTTCGGTGCTTTCTACATCGGCCAGCGCCCGCGCCACTCGCGAGTAAGAGTCATCCATGTTTTTATCGACGTGGTCGCCATTTTTGGCTTTTAAGCGATATTTTTTATCCCAAATATCTAGGGATACCGATTGCATTGGAATTTCTTTAGCCGTTTCCATCTGTTCGTCCGTTTGTAATTTGGTTGCTGTTTCTACTGCCTTTAACATGAAAAACTCCCTCTCAACTTATCTTCAATTTAGACAAAAATAATTTATCTGCGCTAAGCCTGTGATTATATTTAAAAAACTGTTCTTTGAATAAAAAATTATGAAAAAAATACTGCCTTAGCACAAGATATTGTGCCTAGAACTAGAATTTAAGCCTTTATTTTGTGTTCGTCAAGCCTGCTTTTGTTACTATTTTATGTGCTATTTTGTGGTGTTTTTGATGAAAACCAAGCCTGTATTTGCATTGAGTAAAGGTGAGTATTTACTAACTTAGCAATAAAATTTAAAAAATAAATCATTCGCTAAAATGAATGGTTTATGTGTGTATAAACGCAGGCAAAAATATACAGCTTGGCTATATAAGAAAGTTTTGTGCGAAAATGCCGCATGAATCGATTTTTATACTCAATATTACTGACCCTAATACTACCTTTCGTGCCACTAAAATTACTTTGGCGCGGCTTTAAACAACCTGCCTACTTAAGACACTGGAACGAGCGTTTTGGTTTTTACAATACGCCTGTTAATAAAGCAATCATCTGGCTACACTGTGTTTCTGTAGGCGAAACCCGCGCGGCTGAGCCACTAATAAAAGCCTTGCAACTGCAATACCCGCTGCATCAAATTTTAATCACCCACGGCACACCCACTGGGCGCGAAGCCAGCGAGGCTTTATTTGGCGATACTAATTTTAATAACCCCGTGCAACGCGTTTATTTGCCTTACGATGTGCCATTTGCGGTGGATAATTTTTTAAAGCACTTTCAACCTAAAATTGGCCTGCTGATGGAAACCGAGCTGTGGTTTAACCTGATTGCGGCCTGTAAACAGCGTGAAATTCCCTTATTGCTACTTAACGCACGCCTTTCAGAAAAATCTGCCAAGGGTTATGCCAAGCTTGGAAAGTTGGCTGCTGAAGGCCTGCAAAACCTTGATGCTATTGCCGCACAAACAAGCGAAGATGCCACGCGCCTGCAAACGCTAGGTGCACAACATGTAAGCATAACGGGTAATTTAAAATTTGATGTAAAACCGCCTGCCGAGAGCGTAGATAAAGGCTTGCAGCTACGCGGCTTGCTGGGTGTTGATCGTACAATTTTTCTTGCCTCTAGCACGCGTAAGGGTGAAGAAAAACATATTCTGGAGGCGGTAAAAGGTCTTGATGTATTAACCATTATTGTGCCGCGCCACCCGCAACGCTTTAACGATGTGGAAGGCATTATTCTGAAATCTGGTTTAAGTTATCAACGCCGCAGCAATTTGGTTGGGCCAGTTGATAAGCGCATACAGGTGATTTTGGGCGACAGCATGGGCGAGCTTTTTGCTTACTATGCGGCCTGCGATTTTACATTTATCGGCGGCAGCTTACTGGAGTATGGCGGGCAAAACTTAATTGAGGCTGCTTGTATGGGCAAGCCCATTTTAATTGGCGAGCACACGTTTAATTTTGCCGATGCCACCGAAAATGCCATTCGCGCAAAAGCCGCAATCCGCGTAAAAAACCTAGCTGCACTACGCGATAGAATTCAATATTTACTACATAACGCGCCACAACGGGTAAAAATGGGTAAAGCTGCATTACGTTTCAGCGCGGCCTCGACAGGCGCAACCGTGCGCATGATGAAGTTAATTGCGCAGCATTTGCACTAGATTTTACTCTGGCTGGATTTTACTCTAGGTTTTGCTACTTAATTAATTTAGAAATTGTCTTAAACGCCTCGTGATTAGCGTTGCTTAAGAATTCAAAAACCACCGATTCTGTATTGGTAATTACGCAACCCGCGACGCCTTGCAACGCTTCAACGGGCATTGCGCTTGCAAGCTTTATTGCATATCGATGAGCACAAGTTGACTGCATGTTGAGTTGACGGCTAAAGTAGCCATGCTTAATTAACAACAGAAACCAATTGCTGATTAATATCTTGTAAATCTGCCTCGGCCACCAAGCCAGAAGCGGCTTTCAGGCGGATGATATTGACTAAATAATTGTAGCGCGCTTGCAATAAATCGCGCTTGGCAGAAAATAGTTGTTGTTGCGCATTTAACACGTCCACACTGGTACGCACGCCAACCTCATAGCCCAATTGTGTTGAATCGAGCTGGCTTTGGCTAGAAATCAAAGCTTGATCCAGCGCTTTTACCAGCGCGATACTACTACTTAAATTGAAATAGGCACGCTGCGTTTCTAAATCGGTTTGGCGGCGGGCAACTTCTACGTCATCTTGCGCCTTTTGTTTGTTTAAAACTGCTTGCCGCACCCGTGAACTAATCGCACCACCTTGATACAGTGGAATTTGCACCTGCAAGCCGATCGTGCCATTTTTAAGCTCGTTGCCAAAGCCATTGGGGCCACCATTGGCATAGTTGTTGGTATAACTTGCCACGGCATCTAATGTCGGCAAATGCCCTGCTTGCGCGCGTAGCACTTCTTGCTCTACAAACTTAAGCGTATCTTGCTGAATGGCTATATTCAAATTGTTCTGCGCTGCAACTTGTTGCCAATTTTGCATAGTTTGATTTAACTGCACCACCTGAATATCAAGTTTTACAGTCGCCAATTTATTTGGAACTCCACCCGTAATCGCCTCAACCGAGCGCTTTGCAATTTCATGCTCGTTAATCGCCGCAATCTCTTGCGCCACAATTAAATCGTAACGCGCTTGCGCCTCATTTACGTCGGTGATGGTCGCTGTGCCCACTTCAAACGTCGCCTTGGCTTGGCCAAGCTGGCCTAAAATGGCGGCTTTTTGCGCCACAATTAAATTAATTTTATCTTGTGCAATCAACACATCAAAATAAGCTTGCGTAGTGCGAGAAATCAATTCTTGTTGGCTTAAATGGTACTGTTTATCTGCTTGACTAACTTGAATTTTGGATTGATCCATTTGCACTAAATTTTGCTTACGAAATATCGGCTGACGCGCCTCTACGCCGTAGTTATAGCCTTCAAACGAATTTCTGCCCTCAGCCCGAAATGGGTTGAATGAGCCAATAAATTTAATATCCGTTTCAGAGGCACTTGCACCCGCGTTAAAATTTACGGTAGGTCGATACAGTGCTTTGCCTTGCTCAATAATTTCTTGCGCAGCTTTATTGGCACTTAGAGCCGAGGCCAGCACTGGATCATGCGCTAACGCTTGGTGGTAAATATCTAACAGCGATTGCGCTTTTGCTTGAGATGATGGGTCTTCTGCGGCCAGTAATGCCGCTGGCAAAAGAAGTAACAAAAAAATAAACGTATTGATGTGTATTTTTTTAGTCATAGTTAAAACTCAAACTGTTGCGCTTGCGGCGCATACATGAGCTCAGGAATACACGTTTCAAATAACACATCTTGTTTAAAACCAGTTTTAGAAATGCGTTGTATCAAGGTGGCCTGCATGGCTGGCGCTTGACCCAACACCATAAATAATACACCGCCAATATTGAGTTGCTGGCGCACGCCTGCTGGCTCTACTGGCGATGAGCCTGTATAAACAA
>JAYVRE010000035.1:0-2881 GCA_043776535.1 Methylotenera sp.
AATCTTCCCCAATGACAATGCAGCATTTAAAGTGGTATATTTAGCCATGCTGCAAGCTTCCAAAAAATGGACGATGCCATTGCGGGATTGGAAGGCTGCACTGAATCGTTTTAGTATTGAATTGGGTGACAGAGTGCCACCCTTAAATTAATGCACTCAATCAGCATTTACACAGAATTATTTACAGACTCGGGTGACAGAGTGCCACCCTTAAATTAATGCACTCAATCAGCATTTACACAGAATTATTTACAGACTCTACTTAATGCAGGCATTTCATCAATCAATAAGATTTTAGCGTTTGCAATGGAAAGCTCTTTAATGCCAGTTGCGTAATCTTTATCCGTGTCATACCAGAAAAGAAAACGCTCTTTATTAAACTGCGATTCAATCGCTTCTATTATTTTTGGATTAATCATTTATCGTTATTATTAATTATCGTAGATACGTCACTTGCAACGCCCAAACTACAACTCAGAAAAATTGCTAATCTTCACTACGCCATCCGGAAAACGCGCCACAATATCCAGCTCACCACCCATGGCTTTAATATGGCTTCGCAAAGTTGATAAATACATATCGGTACGCTTTTCAATTTTAGCCACTGCAGGTTGTTGAATATGCAAAACCTCTGCCATCATTTTTTGTGATAAACCACGCGCCTGACGCAGCTCATTGAGTGGCATTTCAGCCAGCATAGCCTGTGTTTTAGCCTCAACAAGCTTTTGCGCCTCAGGTGAAAGTTTTTCTTTTAAAGTATTAAAGTTTTTTGCCATCAATTAATCCTTCTTTTATCAATGCTGCAATATGTTCATCATATAAACCATTCGCAATTGGAACAAACTTGTCATACCAACGATCATCCCCAGTTTTATCGCCACCAATCAGCAATATGGCAGTGCGCCTTGGGTCGAAGGCATACAAGGTGCGAAACGGTCGCCCATCATGCTGAGTTCTTAACTCTCGCATATGGCCATGCTTAGAGTTGTTAATTCCACTTGAATGGGGGAAAGGTAAATTTGCACCTAGCGTCTCTAACAATGCCACTGTTGCAGCTAACGACACCTGCTCATCTTCTTTTAAAGATTCCCACCATGTCTCAAATTCATCGGTATATTCAACCAACCATGCCATAATAATGCTTCCAGTATATTCCGTCAATGGAATGTTTAATTGCTAACTTTAACTCCGTCATACTTCAAATTAGTCGGAATCAATAGATTTGTTACCTTTGAGTTCGGTAAATTTAGTCGCCATCGTAGGGTTGTCTTTGGTTAACTTTTTAATGGTTACATCCTGTGCTTTATCATTGGCAAGGCGCAAATTCTTATCCGTGCCAAGCAACGCCTCTTTAATCTTTTGCAAATGGTCGATTGATTTATCAATTTCTTCAATTGCAGTATGAAAACGCCTAGAAGCCAGCTCGTAATTGCGTGCAAAGCCTGACTTAAATTCCTCAAGTTCACTTTCAAAATTAGTAATGTCAACATTCTGCGCTTTCACCAAAGCCAACTCAGTTTTATATTGCAGTGACTTCATTGCCGCATTACGCAACAGCGTAATCATAGTGATAAAAAACTGCGGTCTTATCACATACATTTTAGGGTAGCGATGAAACACATCCACAATACCAGTGTTGTAAAACTCGTTATCTGGTTCAAGCAAGGAGACCAACACCGCATACTCGCAGCCTTTTTCGTTGCGGTCTTTATCCAGCTCTTTTAAAAAATCTTCGTTTTTGCTTTTGGTGGCGGTAGTATCACTTTCGTTTTTCATCTCAAACATGATCGAGACAATTTCTGTACCAGCATTATCATGGTCACGAAAGATATAATCACCCTTGCTGCCCAAGCGGGCATCGTTATCTTTCTCAAAATACGCTTTGGGGAAAGCCGTGGCGCGTATGCGGTTAAACTCGGTTTCACAGTGCTGCTCAAGGGTTTCGCCTATCATCTTGGTGGAAAGGCGTACCTTCATATCCCGCAGGCGCTCAATTGCGTCATCGCGATCCTTAATCTGCGTTTCATATTTATCTTTGAGCGATTTCTCAGCCAGCTCTTTCTCAAGCGCTACCCTAACCAAGTTGCTTTTGAGTTCATCGCGCTCTTTTTCTACAACGTTCACCGCTTGGTTTATGGCAAGTTTCTTTTCCGTTTCAATCGCTTCGAGCTTAGCTTTTAGATTTTGAATTTCACTGTCTTTCGTTGCCGCTGCCCTTTGTAGCTCATTCATCAGCTTTGCCTCAGCTAAATTCGCAACAGAAGCAACCCCCTGCTTGGCTTGTGCAAGCTGACTCGCCAACGTATCACGCTCTTTTTCTACCGCACTCAATGCCTGAATCACCGCTAATTGTCGTGCAACCTCTCCAGCATCTAACTTGGCCTTAAGCTGTTGAATTTCACTGTCTTTGGCGGTAGTTGCTTTTTGTAATTCACTGGCTACTTTGGTAGTGGCAAGCTCAATTGCATTTTGCTTATCTTTTTCAGCCAACTCTAAGCGATCATGTAATTGCTGTTCAAAGTCGCCATCACGCACCTGTTTGAGAATGTTTGCGTAACCAGCCTCGTCAATTTTGAAGGCTTTATTGCAATGTGGGCAGATGATTTCATGCATTATTTATTGCCTTTCGATTTTTTCAAAAAAAAATTTTATTATTTAAATTAGATCTACATCCATATGTCTATAAAATTTATTAATGACGAAGTGGTTTCCACATCTTGTAAGTTACTTAAACTCCAAGAGTAGTTTTCTTAATCTAATTTCAATTTCATCTGCGAATTTAACTGCCAACTCGTCAAGCTGTTTTGGGGAGATTTTGATTTCAATTTCATCATCTGTGGATGACTTATGATTTTTTACTTCTTCAGACTGAAAGTCTTCA
>JAYVRE010000036.1:0-2877 GCA_043776535.1 Methylotenera sp.
GAGAGTGTATCCGCACTCGCACCTGGGTAAATCGCGGTAATCGTCACCGTGGGCGGCGCGATTTCAGGATATTGCGCCACAGGCAACTTAAATGCGGCGGCCAAGCCTGCCAACACGATAATGATGGACAAAACGCCAGCAAAAATCGGGCGGGTGATGAAAAACTTAATCATGGCCAAAGAATTTAATCATTATTTTCTAGCTTTTTGCTTAGATTCAGGTGCGCCAGCAGACAAGCTGGGAGCGGCTCCTGGCGCGTGTGGTGCAACTGTTTCACCACGCGCGTGTGGCGCTACTAGTGCGCCTGGCGGCATCATGTTGAGTTTAATTAAATTATCTGTAATTACTTTGTCGTTCGCCTGCAAGCCGCTCAAAATAATCCAATCTGTGCCCTTCCACTCGCCCACCGTCACAGGGCGGCGCTCTGCTTGGTTTTTTTCATTCGCAATAAACACAAACGTGCCTTGATCGCCAGTTGAAATTGCAGTTTGTGGCACTAAAAACACGCCATCGTGCGAACCAGTAGTGACGCGGGCGCGTACAAATTGTCCTGGCAATAATGCTTTATCTTTATTTTCAAACGTGGCACGCAACTCTTGCGTGCCTAAGCTTGGGTTGATTTCACTGGCGGTAAAATTGAGTTTACCCTTTTGTGCATATTCGCTGCCATCAGGCAAAACTAGGCTCACTTCACGCACGTGTTTTTGGTCTAAATGCCCGCCCAGCGCTTTTAAATCGCTCTCAGACAAACTAAAGCGCACCCAAATGGGCGATGTTTGAACAATCGTCGTTAGCAAGCTGGTACCAGCTTGCACCAGCGCGCCTTCAGAATACTGAAAACGCCCTGCAACGCCAGAAACTGGTGCGGTGACGCGTGTGTAAGATAAATTTAACTCAGCTTCTTTAATACTAGCCTGCGCCTGCATCATGCCAGCTTGCGAGATGCTCACATCCGAGGTCGCATTATCGTACTCGCGCTGACTAATTGATTGCGTGGCGAGTAAATCTTTTAAACGGCTAGATTCGCGCGAGGTTTGTGTAATGCGTGCGCCTTGCCCCGCAGCCTGCGCCCGTGCTTGAGTTAGCGCGATTTGAAACGGCGCAGGATCAAGCTGAAACATCACCTGCCCCGCCTTGACCGGTGCGCCTTCTTCAAACATTTTTTTGAGAATAATGCCCCCTACGCGTGGGCGCACTTCCACCTCGCTAGCACCTTCTGTCTGCGCAACCGCCTCCACGCTCATCGGTACCGATGCTGGCTGCACGGCGATTACACTCACAGGAATAGGCGGCATAGCAGGCGGGGCGGTGGCAGCTTCTGGTTTTTTATCACACGCAGTGACAAAACAAGCAAACAGAAGGCCAATTGTTATAAATCTAACATTCATAAAAATCTTTCAAAAGCATCAATTGACTAATTAATACACTCGCTACTTGCATTATTGGTAGTGCTAATGCATTATAACTTTATCAACACTGCAATCCATGATAATTTCATGTCAAAAACGGCTAAACACTAGGTTTTATATGGTACTCACAGGCGAAATATACGGCAAACAAACCGCCGCAAAATTTGTAATGTACAACGTGCTAAAAGCAGCAAAAGGCATCATCACATTACAAAATATCGATAACCCACTCAGCCTCTTTGAGACCACCGCACAAAAATTAGTTTCATCGGGTTACGTACGCATTAGCCAAACGCCTTACATCGATTTAAACACCGCCACAGCCAAAAAACGCAAAGCTACTCGCAAGCCCAGACGCTGCCCACTAACCTATGATTTTTTAGAATCGCGCGCCGATAGCGAGCGACCAAGTGCAATCGCGCCTGATTTGTTTACAGCTTAACTTTATTTATAAATTTTCAGGTGATGATAAACCTGGTTCTTTGCCGCCATACACCAGATAATTAAGGATTACTGTGCCACTTTACCTAAATACAAATAACAACCTAAAAGAGATAGAAGAAAAACCTTTTAAACTTGAACGTGACATTCAAAAACTATTTGAAAACAGCTTAAGCACTATAATGAGACTTGCTCTTGTTAAAAGCGAATTTACCATTAAGAGTAAGCGCATTGATACGCTAGCTTATGACAACCAAGCTAATGCATTTATTATTATTGAATATAAGCGTGATCGAAGTTTTAGTGTTGTAGACCAAGGCTTTACATATTTAAGCTTAATGTTAGAAAACAAAGCTGACTTTATTGTTGAATACAATGAAAGTCTCAAACAAAACTTAAAGCGTGAAGGGGTTGACTGGAGTCAAACACGTGTAATTTTTGTATCTACTGCTTTTACTGAAAACCAAATTCAAGCAACCAACTTCAAAGACATAGCCATTGAGCTATGGGAAGTCAAGCAGTACGAGAGTGGTATCGTATCCATCACCCAAATTAGAAAGACTAAGGCAGCTGAAAGCATTAAACCATTAACAAAACAATATGCTTCGTTAAGCAATGTCATTAATGAGATAAAGGTTTATACGGAAGAAGAACATATTAATATTGCGAATGAAGAAATAATAGAACTTTATGATAAGTTTAAAGCTGCAATACTTAACTTGGCCGATGGAATAGAAATTGTTCCTCAAAAGCTATATGTGGCATTCAAAAAAGATAAAAATATTATTGATATTCAAATACAGAAAAAGAAGCTCAAGTTATTCATTAATGCAAAATATGGAACATTAGATGATGCTAAAAAACTAGCACGTGATGTAAGCAATATTGGGCATTGGGGTAATGGTGATTATCAACTGAGGCTGTAAAAAAGAGGCTGTAAAAAATTCTGTGTAAATGATATTTTACCAATGACCATCAAAGGAAATTATCATGACCAGAATCAACAAGTCTGCAAAAGACTACCCGC
>JAYVRE010000037.1:0-11227 GCA_043776535.1 Methylotenera sp.
GCGGTCATTCAGCGTATAACCTTTTTGTAGCACGCTAGTCACGGTATTCGGCTCGCCGCTATTTTCTAACATGCTAATAGCTTGATGTTTATGTGGATCAAATTTCTCGCCTAGAGGATTAATCTCAGCAATATTAAATTTCTCGAATACAGCGCTCAATTGCTTCACCGTCAGTTCTACGCCGTTTTTATAGCTGGTAACATCAGCATTACCAACGTTTAAAGCCGCATCTAGACTATCTTTCACAGCCAGCAGCTCGCCACTAAATTTTTCTAGCGCAAATTTACGCGCTTTATCGATATCATCAAAGGCACGGCGCCTAATATTTTCGCCCTCAGCCTTCACATAAAGCACACTCGCTTTGGCTTCTTCCAGCGCCGCTTCTAATGCAGCAATGCGATCTTCTGAGGTTTGAGCTTCGGTAGCTTCAGTCATAGCTTCAAACGCGCTTTCGGCTGTTGGTTCAGGATTGTTTTCTAGTGGAGTTTCATCTTGGGTTTTGTTTTGGTTTTTCATGCTTTCCTCATCATGGCAAATAACATTATTTGAAATGTGGGGATACCCAAGTGGATTTCAAGTGGTTTAAAGCGATTTATAAACTTTTTATAAAAATTTATTCAGTGCTTGTAATACGTCATTCACACTTGGTATTTGCGCAATACCGCCCAAATTAATGGCTTTGGTATGTGCACCCGCCATCACGCCTGTGAGCATGGGCTTAGTGTCGGTGTAAATGGCAACTGTCGGTCTATTTAAAGCAGCTGCAAGGTGCGATAAGCCAGTATCCACGCCAATTGCGGCTGTGGCGTTAGCTATTACGCCTGCAAGCTCGCGTATATTTAGCTGTGGCAGCACAATACTCTCTGGCACTTGTTGTGCAATGGTTTGTGCGCGTAAATGCTCTGTATCACTGGCCCAGGGTAACACTAAACTTAAATTTTGCTGCGCGAGTTGCTTACCTAAATCTGCCCAGTATTGCGTTGGCCATAGTTTGCTAGTGCGGCTGGTGCTATGTAGCGCGACGATATATTTTTCGGGTAATGTGAGTTCGCATTTTGGCGCGCTAATGCCGTAATCTGGCGCGTTTGTCGGCGCTGCGAAGCCTAAACTCAAAGCTACAAGCGCACGGTTGCGGGTTACGGCATGTTGTTGATACGAAATATTATAGGTTTTATCGTAAAAATAACTCGCAAGTGGCTCGCGGATAGAATTTTTATCATAACCATGTTTGATGCCATTGGCAGTGCAGGCAATTAAAGCACTTTTGAGCAAGCCTTGCGAATCAATAATCGCATCATAATTGGTTTGCTTAATTATTTTTTTAAATGCAGCAATTTCAACCCAAGTATTTTGATTAAATAAATGTTTGCGCCAGCGTCTAACGGCTACCGTAAGCACCTGATTTACTTGCGCATGCAGCTGTGGAACATCAGCAAAAGCCTCTTCTACCACCCAATCAATTTGCGCGTTTGGAAAGTGTGTGTGAATGTCATTCATCACAGGTAAATTGTGGATGACATCGCCTAAAGACGAAGTTTTAATGAGTAGAATGCGCTGCATAGGGGCTATTTTCGCATACAATTTGCTTTTTACTTTTAAGAAACCATCCAAATTGCGGTTTGCGTTTATCATTTTTAAGTATTTTCCCTATGGCGGCATGCAGCGAGATATGTTGCGTACGGCGAATGAATTGATTAAGCGTGGACATACGGTAGATATTTTTACATTAAGCTGGGATGCAGCGCTGCCAGACAATATAAAAGTACATGTGTTGCCACAACAAGCTTGGTTTAATTATCGACGTTACCAAAAATTTATTGAGGCGGTTGGTTTGAAAATTAAAAGTGTGCACATTAAGCACGCTAATTTTGATTATATTTTTGGCTATAATCGTATGGCTGGCTTAGATGCGCACTTTGCGGCAGACCCTTGTTTTATAGAGCGTGCGCACAAGCAACGTAGTTTTTTATATCGCTTATTGCCTCGTTACAAATGGTTTGCAGCTTGCGAAAAAGCTGTTTTTTCTAGTGAATCAAAAACGCAAATTCTAGCCGTTTCTCTGACTGAAGCGCCACATTTTTCCAAGTGGTACGGCACGCAAGCTGCACGTTTTCACTATATTCCACCGTATTTATCGCCTGAACGATTTGTGTTGCAAGATAAAGCGGCAATGCGCAAACATCTACGCGAAACCTTTAGTTTTGGCGCAGATGATTTTGTGTATTTACTGACAGGTTCTGGCTTTGCAATGAAGGGTTTAGACCGCGCTATTTTAGCTTTGCATGCCCTGCCAGATGCTCTGCGAGCCAATACCCGCCTAGTGGCTGTGGGGCAAGATAATCCAAAAAAATTTCTAGCTATGGCAAAAAAATTAGGCTTGCAAAATAACATCGTGGTTTCAAAAGGGCGGTCAGATACGCCACAACTCATGCAAGGTGCCGATGCTTGTATTCACCCAGCTTATCGCGAAAATACTGGCTTGGTCATTTTAGAAGGCATGGCTTGCGGCGCGCCCATGTTGGTGACGGCAAGCTGTGGCTATGCACAACATGTAGCTGATGCCAAAGCTGGCCTTGTCAGCACTATGCCGTTTGATCAAGCCAAGTTTAACCAACAGTTTTTGCAGATGCGCCAAAGTAATGAACACGTGCAATGGTCGGCCAATGGTTTGCAATATGTGCAAAAAATTATGCAAGCCAATGATGGTAGCGTCGAGGCGGAAATTTTGATTGATTTAGCCAAACAAAAGCAGCAACTGACACGGAATCTATCAACATGAAAAATGTATTAGTCGTGCCCAATGAGATTAAACAACATTTACTTGGCAATACGTTTGAAGCCCTAATGAACCTATCTGGCAAGGCTTTTCGCGATGTGCCTGGGCGCAAGACTATTCAAGTTAATATAAATAATAAAAGTTATTTTATAAAGCAACATTTTGGCGTGGGTTGGGCTGAGATATTTAAAAATTTACTGAGTTTTAAGCTGCCAATTTTAGGTGCGAGGACCGAGGTAAAAGCCATTCAAAAGCTTAATGAAATTGGTATTGCAACCACGCCTTTAGTAGCGCATGGCCAGCAAGGCTGCAACCCAGCATCCATGCGGTCATTCATTATTACTGAAGATTTAGGCGATATTATTTCGATAGATGATTTATGTGACGAATTGAATAGTAATGCCATGCAGACAAATCTGCCAGATGCAGCGTTTAAGCAAAAACTGATTATTGCAATGGCGCAATTAGCCACAAAACTCCACAGCGCTGGACTTTGCCACCGCGATTTTTACTTGTGTCATTTTGTGCTAAAAAAAGCGGAATTGGCACAAGGAAAGCTGAATTTAATCTTAATCGACTTGCACCGCATGTTAATGCATCAGCCAAACAATGGCAGCGCGGTGATGAAAGACATTGCAGGCTTAATGTTTTCTGCTAAAGATTACGGTTTTAGCACGGAAGATTGGACATTATTTAAACAACATTATTTAGAACAAAGTGACGATTTTTGGCAAAAAGTTGAAGCGCGCGCAGAAAAATTACATATAAAATTTAAGAGTGAAAAGTTTCAAAAAAGATTGTCATCAGAAAAATCCGCGCTTGATTAGTTAAGACAACTTACTACCACCCCGTCATTCCCGCGTAGGCGGGAATCCAGTCAGCTTACATATCGAATCAAATGTTTCAATCGGCAGATACGCTAAGTGCAATCAAGCCTAGATTCCCGCCTGAGCGGGAATGACGGTCAGGATTGACCGTTTCGTTTTTTCATGGCGTGCCGTCTTTGTTTATAGCGGTTGTAGCGCCATAAGTATTGTGTTGGTTTTTGTGCGATTTGTTGCTCAATCGCTTTATTTAGCAAAGCTGGCGTGGCAATGCTATGTATTTTTGTTAAATGAATATTATAGCCCGCGCCATTTTCAAGCCTTTCACCATAAGCCATAATCACTGTCGCACCTGTTTTTTCGGCCAGTTTGCTAGCTAAAGTCATGGTGTAAGCGGGTAGCCCAAAAAAATCTGCCCATTCACCTTCGCCTGCAGCGGGGATTTGATCGGGCAAAATGCCAATGGCTTCATTGCGTTTCAGCGCTTGCATCAGCTTGCGCACACCGCTGGCATTGGCTTGTGCTAGGCTTACTCCTGTACGGGTTCGCCCAGCTTGAATTAAGGGCATTAGCCAGTTCATTTTAGGTGTCCGGTACAACACGGTAATAGGGTGTTTGGAACCATAATAAATTGAGGTGATTTCAAAGCAGCCTAAATGTGGCGTTAGAAAAATGATACCTTTACCGCCCAGGAGCGCATCTTTGACTATATTCCAGCCATACACTTGCTTAATAAGCGGCAATAATTCAGCTTCTTTTTTTTGCCAAATAGCTAGTGTTTCTAAAACTGCTTTGCCAGTTTCTGCAATATTTTCATGTAAAACTTTGTTAAAGTGTGCATCATTATTGGCTAACCCACTGTTTTTAATGTTTTCTTTTTGTATGTTTGCAGATTTTACCGAGCAAAAATAAATAACCCAACCCAGTGTTGCGCCTATTTTATGCAGCACGGGTAGTGATAAAATTGCGAAACATTTAAACATAAGTTTTAGCATGTATTATTTGAGGCGGCTTCTGTAAAAATGGCTAATACGACAGTTTAAAGGAATTTTTTTGGAAAACAGTATTTCACCACAACATTTGGCTTTACTCACTCAGCATAAACTTGCTGATTTTGAGCAATTGTGGGATTACCAGGGTGATTGGTTCGAGCCGCCAAATCGCGAACGTGGTGGCTGGAGTGGCGTGAATTTTATTGAATTGGCGCATGAGTCAGGTAAAAAGCTTGGTGTTTATCTTAAGCGTCAGCAAAATTTTATGCGCCACACTTGGTTCCACCCTGTCGCTGGTGAGCCTACTTTTGTGCGCGAATTTAATATCTTGCAGCATCTTGCCCAGCATCAAGTAAATGTGCCAAAATTGGTGTATTTTGCCTCCCATCAAAATCAAGCTATATTAATAACAGAGGCGCTGGTGGGTTATGTTTCTTGGGATGTTTGGCTTTCAACTAACCCAATCATATCATCCGCACGCACAAAAAAGATAATTTCTGCTTTGGCCGTTGCCATTAAAAGCATGCATTACTCAGGTGTACAACATCGCTCACTTTACCCTAAGCATATGTTTGTAAAAGAAAATAATAATTTTTTTGAGGTGGCGTTGATTGATTTTGAAAAATCACGTGTTACACCGTTTATAGCTTGGCTTAAATTATCCGATTTAATTACCTTAAGCCGCCGCACGCCACAAATAAGCTATGCGCATAAACTGTTTTTTATTAAAAAATACCTAGGTGTAGCTAAATTAAACACTTGGCAAAAATGGCTTTGCATTTATTTAGCGCATAAATCAATGGTTAGAAACCAAGCAAAAAAACCAATTAGGCACTAAAATTGATGTCTTTTATTAAAGCATCGTTATTGTTAGGATTTACGTGGATACAGTTAATACAACGCTACCAGTCGATTTAACAGACGGCATTTATCTGAGTACAGAGACTGCCCAGGCAGTAGGCTCTGATTTAAGTGAAGCTTACAGTTCTGCACAGCCTTTTTCTCATATTGTGATTGATAACTTTTTACCCGCTAAATTAATAGAATCTATTTTGACCAATTTCCCGCATGAAAAAAGCGACAACGAAATTAATTACGAAAAAGGCTATAAAGGTTTACATAAAAGGCAGGTTGACCCCAACGAATGTAATCAGTATTTACGCGGTGTTTTTCAATTTTTTAATTCGGCACCCATGTTGCAATTTTTTGAAAAATTAACTGGCATTGATGGTTTAATTGCCGACCCTTACTTTACGGGTGGAGGTTTTCACGAGATTAAAACTGGCGGCTTGCTGGGTGTGCATTCTGACTTCAGAATCAATAAATCGCTGCATGTAGAACGGCGTATTAACGCTATTATTTATTTGAATAAAGATTGGCAAGACAGCTATGGTGGCAATTTAGAGCTATGGGATGCTGGCATGACTAAATGTCTTAAAGAAATAGCGCCAATTTTTAATCGCTGCGTGGTGTTTAATACCGATCACGATAGCAACCACGGTCATCCAGAGCCGCTTAATACGCCAGAAGGCTTAACCCGAAAATCGATAGCACTTTATTACTACACCGCATCGCATGCGGTTTATGATAATTATGTACAACATAGAACCTTGTATAAGCCTAGGCCAAAAGACAAAGGCTTTTTCAAAAAACTAATCAATAAATTTAAGAAATAGCATGGAAGACATTAGCAAGCAAGACCAAGCAAGTTTTAGCATTGTGCTAGTAAATTATAAAACGCTAGAAGTGACATCGATTTGCCTGAATCTGATTCATCAAGCGGTGGATGTGACTAAAGTGCCTGTTTGGGTGGTGGACAATAATTCAAATGATGCTAGCTTAGATTACTTAAAAACGCTTAATTGGATTCACTTAATTGAACGAAAAGCAACTGCGCCAGAAGTGGGTTTTATGGCGCATGGACGCGCACTAGATATGGTGTTAGAACGCGTAACGACCGATCACTTATTGTTAATGCATTCTGACACCCTTATTTATGATGCACAAATTATTGATGTGATGCTAAAAAAAATCACTGCTAATTCCCAAGTTGCCGCCGTTGGTTGTTTAGAGCAAGTCAATCGCACCCAGCTACAAACCGCATGGCGCATGCTTTCTCGCAGTATTAAATATTATGCTAGGCGCTTAAAAGTGGCGGTGGGAATTAAAACACGTGATCCAAGGCTTTTTTATGAGATTTATTTAAAAAGCTTCTGCGCCTTATGGAATGTTAAAACCATTAAAAAATATGGGTTAAGTTTTGCCATGGTGGAGCGCATTCCAGGCTATGAAATGCAAGACAGATTGCGCGAACAGGGCTATATCTTCGACTACATTCCGCCGCAAGAAATGTTTCAATATTTAGATCACATTGAGGCGGGCACGGTTTCTCACGTGAATGGTTTGGGCAAAAATCATAAAAGAGTTAAAAATTATCAAGCCATACTCAATAAAATTAAAAATAAAAAAAATGCCTAAACAAACTAACTTTGCTTTTCTATCCTCGTTTTGAATCCAAACTTATCTAGCTTATTAATGGGCTGTTTGCCAGACCCTTGCGCACTAGAATTGGCTGATGCCACAGTATTGATTGTTCACGATGTTGTACGTTTAGTTCCAAATAAGCGAGTGGTGTGCAAAGGCTTATGGCAGGGCAAGTCGGTATATGCTAAGTTATTTTTAGGCATTGATGCTAATAAATATGCGATGCGCGATGCAAATGGCGTGAAGTTGCTGTTCGACGCAAGCATCCTAACTCCGAGCTTATTATTTCAAAGTGAAACAGATGATAAAAGCGCACAGGTGCTCATTTTCGAAGCCATTGCGCCAGCCTCTAATGCTGAAGAAAATTTGCCAGATTTGAATGCTGAACAACGCTTAAGTTTAGCTAAAAAGCTGGTGCAAGAAGTCGCTAAGCATCATAATGCAAGCCTTCTTCAGATCGATTTATATCTCAAAAATTTTTTGGTGGATGACGATAAAATTTATACGTTAGATGGCGATGGCATCCGCAAATATACAAGGCTGAGTGAGAAACAAGCGTTGCAAAATTTGAGCGTTTTACTATCAAAATTCGACGTGCTAGAAATAGAGATTTGGCTGGCTGATTTGCTAAAAACTTATGCAGAGGCGCGCGCCTGGCAACTTGCGCCAGATGCAGCATTCGTAAAAAAAATGACGAATGCGCATCGCCAAAAAGCGGCGAGTAATTACGCAGATAAAAAAGTGTTCAGACAGTGTAGCGATGTTAATGTGGTGCGCCAGAAGGGTCTATTTAAGTGCCTCTCAAGCCAATACCCACAGGATATATTGCCTGAAATTTTAGCAAAATTAGATATTTGTTTTACTGAAAAAGCAATGCTTAAGAGCGGCAATACTTGCACGGTAGCACTTGCGGAAATTGCGGGGAGAAAGCTTGTAATAAAGCGCTACAACATCAAAAGTTTTTGGCATGGTGTTAGTCGTGCGCTGCGGCAAACACGGGCAGCAGCTTCGTGGGCAAATGCATATCGGCTAAAGATTTTGGATATTGCTACTGTCGCACCTATTGCCTTAATTGAGACTCGACATTTAGCACTAGGAAAATACGGTTTTAAAGGCCGAGCTTATTTTTTGGCTGAATATATTGATGCGCCAGATGCAGTACAGTTTTTTGCCGAATGCGCTGACAAAGCCACCCGTGCAGAAACTGTTAAAAATATCAGCACATTGTTTTATAAGCTTTATTTACTAAAAATTTCGCATGGCGATATGAAAGCGTCCAACATTAAGGTTGTAGATAACCAGCCTGTGTTGATTGATTTGGATAGTATGATTCAACATCGTTTTGATAAATTGACATTAAACAGCCATGCACGCGACCTGCGCCGTTTTATGCAAAATTGGCAAGACTCGCCAGCCCTGTATAATACCTTTGTTAAAGCATTTAAGGTGATTTACGCCGATGATGCGCCTTTAAAGTTAGCACAAATAGAGCAAATTAAATGAATGTATTAGAGATATGATAGTTTTAGGACTTTCTGGCGCACTCGGGCATGACGCTTCAGCCGCGATTTTGGTGGATGGCAAGATAATTGCTGCGGCGGAAGAAGAACGTTTTATTCGCGATAAACACGCTAAAAACCAATTTCCGTACGAAGCGGCGAAATTCTGCTTAAAACAAGCAGGCATTAATGCTGAAGATGTGGATATTGTGGCGTTTCCGTATGCAGAAATTCCACTCAGCAGCAATGCGCGCTGGCACTACGCTAAGCGCCATTGGTATGCGCCAGATCGCGCGCTGGATGCGCTATTTAACGGTAATCGACGTTTCCGTCGTAACCGCGATAAATCATTAAAACTAATGGCAGAATTAGGCTTAAGCAAAGCCAAATTTGTGCCTGTAGAACACCACTTGGCGCACGCTTCCAGCGCCTACCATTTAAGCGGCTTTAAAGAAAAAACCGCCATTGTCGGTATCGACGGCAAAGGCGAATACGCAACGACGTTTTTCGGCTACGGCGAAAACGGCAAAATCCACAAAATTAAAGAATTTTACGACCCAGATTCGCTAGGCGGCATGTACGGGGCGATTACCGAATTTTTGGGTTTCGACATGCTGGACGGCGAATTTAAAGTGATGGGCATGGCGCCGTATGGCGATGCCAGCAAGTATGATTTAAGCCGCTTGGCCAAGTTTGAAAATGGCGAATTGACGGTCAATACAGAATACGTGAATGTGGTGGGTTTACGCCGTTATAAAGAAAACGGCGCAGATGGAAAATCTAGGGGTTTTTACTTTACGCAAAAACTCATCGATTGGCTTGGCCCAAAACGCAGTGGAGATGAAATTGACGACCCATACATTCATTACGCGGCCAGCGTACAGGCTTTGTTGGAAGACATCGCGCTAAAAATGATCGATTATTATCTGGGCGATATTATCAAAGAAACAGGCAAAATCGTGATGGCAGGCGGTGTTGCGCTCAATGTTAAGCTCAATCAGCGCATTATTAATATGCTGCACGTCAAAGAATTATTCGTGCAGCCTGCATCGGGCGATAACGGCACATCATTAGGCGCGGCCACTTACGCTGCACATTTGGCGGGTGACACCATAGAACCCATGCAACACGCCTATTTAGGCCCTGCGTACAGTAGCGAAGAATGTATTGCTGCCTGTGAAGCGCATCCGAATAAACCAATTTTTACAAAAGTAGAGAATTTCCCACAAAAAGCGGCTGAATTATTAGCCGCAGGTAATCCGCTGGCATGGCTGCAAGGCCGCATGGAATTTGGCCCACGTTCACTCGGTTGTCGCAGTATTTTGGGCGACCCCAGCTACCCAGGTGTTGCCGACCGCATAAACGCGCAGATTAAATACCGCGAACGCTGGCGGCCATTTTGCCCGAGTATGCTAGATAAAGTCGCGGAAGATATTCTGCAAACCACCCACCCCGCGCCCTATATGACGTTTACCTTTGACGTCAACCCCGCGTGGAATGCGCGCATTCCCGAAGTGGTGCACGAGGATGGCACAGCGCGTGCGCAAGTGGTTACGTATGACACCAATCCACGTTATTACGAGCTGATTGAGCATTTAGAGAAACTACGCGGCAGCGCGGTGGTGCTTAATACCTCGCTAAACCGCCGTGGCGAGCCGATGATTTGCTCGCCTACCGATGCGCTCAATATGTTCTACGGTTGTGATTTGGAGTATTTAATGATGGAAGATATTTTAGTCACCAAATAACTCGAAAAACACGTTTTTAAGCCACATCTAGCATTAATGCGCCTTGTAGGCCGATTTTCTAGAAAACCCATTCGCTTTATATCAGTGTTAAATTTGACGGGGAAGCCCTAATTAGCGATAATCAGGGTAGTGAATTTTTCTTTTAACTAGCCATTTCGGAAACAAGCTAAACACCTATGAAGCAATCCCATATAGAAGTTACCGAACGCATTATCGAGCGCAGTCGACCCACTCGCGAAGCATATTTACAGCGTGTGGATGCGATGATTAAGCGTCCCGTAGGTTCGGAGCGATTAGGTTGTGCCAATGTGGCACACGCGTTTGCAGCAATGCCGGCCAAGGATAAGTTCCGTATTTATGCAGAGAAAGCGCCAAATATTGGCATTGTGACGGCGTATAACGATATGCTTTCTGCGCATCAGCCGTATGAGAGTTTCCCTGAGATTATTCGCGATGAAGCGCGTAAATTAGGCGCAACGGCTCAGGTGGCGGGCGGCGTGCCAGCCATGTGTGACGGCATTACCCAAGGTGAGCCTGGCATGGAGCTTTCGCTATTTAGCCGCGATAACATCGCCATGGGTACGGCGATTGCGCTGTCGCATGACGTATTCGATGCGGCTTTGTTACTTGGTATATGCGATAAAATCGTGCCTGGCTTGTTAATCGGTGCCTTACATTTTGGCCACTTGCCATGCGTGTTTGTACCTGCAGGACCAATGAATACGGGCAGGGATAACACTTCAAAATCTAAAGTGCGCGAAAAATACGCACAAGGCCTAGTGGGGCGTGAAGAGCTGTTAGCCTCAGAAAAAGAATCTTATCACGAAGCAGGCACCTGCACTTTTTACGGCACGGCCAATAGCAATCAAATGCTGTTAGAGGCCATGGGCTTGCATGTGCCAGG
>JAYVRE010000038.1:0-2864 GCA_043776535.1 Methylotenera sp.
TAAATCGTCAGTATTAAAGGTTTTGCCCAATGCACCTGACCCTTTCTCAGCTAATATGGGCGCTTTAAACTGCGGCGCGGGCTTGCCCACCAATGGCGATGGTACTTCATGCGGATCTAAAAACAAGCCTTTAGCAAGAAAACCAACCGCGATGAGAAACAAGGCAAGTGGTATTAAAAATTTAGCCATTCTATTCATACCACCAACCTTATCATGCTTCAAAAGCGTCTTGCGCATCTAGTGTTTCTTTGGCGACTTTTTTATTTAAAATGCGATAACGGCGATCTGCAATCGCCAAAATTCCGCCCAAAGCCATTAAAATAGCCCCACCCCAAATCCATTGCACAAAAGGTTTGACGTAAATTCGCACACTCCAAGCACCATTTTCAAGTGGCTCGCCAAGTGAGACGTATAGGTCTTTGATAACGCCAGTGTGAATATCGGCTTCGGTCATCATAGAGCCTTGCACTGGATAAAAACGCTTTTCTGGATGCAGTGTGGCGATTTCTTTACCCGCTTGGCTGACTGTGAATTTTCCTTGCGAAGAAGTGTAATTAGGCCCTTGAATTTCTTGCGCACCTTCAAACTTAAATGATAAAGCGCCTACTTTCGCTACATCGTTCACATTCATACGCAAATCTTGTTCTGATTCGAAACCTTTTACCAAGGTTACGCCAAGAATAAACATGCCTATACCAAAGTGGGCAAGCAACATGCCATAAAAAGCTAGTGGAATGCCTTTTAGGTTTTGTATTAAATTAGGGCTAGCTTGCTGCCTTAATTTGATTCTGTTTATTAACAAGATCAAGGTGGTGCTAACTACCCAAACACCTAGAAACACCCCTACCGCTGTCATTAAAGTGATTTTTCCCATGGCAAAAGGCACTAACAGTGCAGAAATTACACTAATCACGGCTGCCACTTTTAAGCGCGTACCTATTTCTGGTAAGCTGGCTTTTTTCCATCTGGCGAGTGGCCCCAAGCCCATCAAAAATAAGCCTGGCGCCATAATTGCGACAAAGACCGCATCAAAATATGGTGGGCCAACTGAGATTTTACCTGCGCCCAGTGCATCTATCAATAAGGGATACATGGTGCCTAGCAGCACGGAACCAGCTGCCGCAACCAGCACCACGTTATTGGCCAACAACATAGATTCGCGTGAAACTACGTCAAATTTTTCACCTAAGCCCACTGATGGTGCTCTAAAAGCGAACAGCAATAACGCGCCACCAATCACTACGACCAGATAAATGAGAATAAATAAACCACGACCTGGGTCAACTGCAAACGCATGCACCGAAGTGAGTACGCCAGAACGCACTAAGAACGTGCCCAGCAAGCTTAATGAGAACGCGCAGATGGAAAGCAACACTGTCCACACTTTGAAAGCATCGCGCTTTTCGGTGACTGCCAGCGAGTGAATAAGCGCTGTACCGACTAGCCAAGGCATAAACGAAGCGTTTTCTACTGCATCCCAAAACCACCAACCACCCCAGCCAAGCTCGTAATAAGCCCACTTGCTACCGAATGCGATGCCCAAAGTAAGAAAAACCCATGCGGCCGTGGTCCAAGGCCGCGTCCAGCGTGCCCAAGCATTGTCTAATCGGCCATCTAACAAGGCGGCTATGGCAAATGCGAAAGCCACTGAAAAGCCAACATAGCCCATGTAAAGCACTGGTGGATGAAACACCATGCCAGGGTCTTGCAATAGCGGGTTCAAATCGCGACCATCTAGCGCAGCGGGTATCAAGCGCTCAAACGGGTTAGAGGTAAATATAACGAAAGCCAGGAAACCAATACTCACCAAGCCCATGACGGCAATTAGCCTGACTCTAAAGGTTTCTGGTAGGTCTTTTACAAACATAGTCACTGCAATCGTCCACGCGGCAAGTATGGTTACCCATAGCAGCATAGAGCCTTCATGACCACCCCATATGGCGGCTAGTTTATACATTAATGGCAATTGAGAGTTTGACGTAGCGGCGACGTACAACACCGAAAAATCATCCGTATAAAATGCGTATTCTAAGCAAATAAAAGCGATAGCGATAAATACAAACTGCGCGCGCGCTGCGGGTACGGCCGTGCGCATTAACTTGGGTTGATTTTTCCACACGCCGTATAATGGAAAGACGCCTTGAACAATAGCAAAGCAAAATGCAAGAATGAGCGAAAACTGACCAATTTCTGGAATCACTTTTTCTTCTCCGATGTTTTCAACACTGTTTGGTTGGCCTTAGCGGCAGCAATCGCTGCGGCGGCTTCTGGCGGCATATAATTTTCATCATGCTTGGCTAAGACTTGATCAGCCTCAAACAAACCATTTTGATTAAGCTCACCTTGCGCAACCACGCCTTTACCCTCTTTGAACAAATCGGGCAGTATGCCTTTGTAAATCACAGGCATTGTTTTTGCAGTATCGGTTACATTAAATGAAACACGTAAGCCATCTGGCAAGCGCTTTAAACTGCCCTCTTCCACCATGCCACCAATTCTAAAGCTGCCAGTTTTTGGAGCTTCACCTAGCTGTACTTGCGTAGGCGTAAAGAAAAATACTAAATTACTGCGCATAGATTTGGTGATTAACACGACAGCTATCACTAATAAAATTAGCCCTGCTGCAATTAAACCAAACCGTTTATGACGTGCTTTCATATGTGTAACCTTAAATTAAATTGCTTCTTACTTGATTGTTTGCTTAACTGCTTGGCTGGCGCGTTGATGGCGCTTGCTGAGTAGCCACAACTCTATCGCCATCACCAAAAAAGTAACGCCAAACGAGCCCCAAACATAGAAGCCGTAACCACCCATTGCTAAAAATTCATCTAAACTATGCCATTGCATATCGCACCCCTTTTACA
>JAYVRE010000039.1:0-2827 GCA_043776535.1 Methylotenera sp.
CGTAACTTGATATGCGTTGGGAAAGTTGCGCCACCCAAGCCCACAATGCCCGATAAACGCAAACTTGAGACTAGGTTTTTTCTGTCAGTATTGCGCCAATCCTGTGATTTTTTTTCAATCCAAGTGTCTTTGCCGTCAGGCGTGATAGTAATACAGCAATCTGGCAAACCTGAAGGGTGCGGAATAATCGCATCTTCAATCGCAGAAATAATGCCCGATGTGGTGGCGTGAATGGCTGCAGATACCGCGCCTTCTGCTTCGGCCAGTAGTTGACCTTTTAATACTAGTTCACCAATTTGCACTTTTATTTTAGGTATATTACCAACATGCTGGCGTAACGGCAGCACGATTTTTTCGGGCAGGCTTAATTGTGCTATCGGCAACTGGGTAGTTTGTGTCTTGTTTTCAGGCGGGTGAACACCGCCATGAAACGGGAATATTTCTTTGGCAGATTTTAAAAGGCTGGCTAAATTAACTAATGCGTTCATAGTTGGTTGTTTTTAATTGCCATTTAAACGGTAAATTCTGGCTTAATACGGAGACTTATAATTGGAATAACAGGGTATTTCCATTTCCAATTATCGGGTGTTTCCTCAATCGGCTCCATGCTAATGCAATCGACTGGACACGGCGCTACACATAGCTCGCAGCCAGTACACTCACTGGCAATAATGGTGTGCATATGTTTGGCTGCACCTAAAATCGCATCGACGGGGCAGGCTTGAATACAAAGCGTGCAACCAATACATATTTCTTCATCAATAAACGCGATGGCTTTGGGCTTTTCTGATCCATTTTCAGCGTTGAGCGGTTTGTATTCCATGCCCATGAGTTCTGCCAGCGCGCGTACGCCCGTGTCGCCGCCTGGTGGGCATTGGTTAATATCGGCGCGGCCTTCGGCAATGGCCGTGGCATAAGGTTTGCAGCCTGGGTAACCGCATTGACCACACTGCGTTTGCGGCAAAATGGCATCAATGCGCGCGATTAATGGATCGCCCTCTACCTTAAATTTGAGTGCGGCATAGCCCAGCAGTGCGCCTAAAGCTAGCGCTAGTCCAATCATGATGTATAAAGCAGTTAACACTTTTTATAAAGCTCCAAAAAAATGCAAGTTCCCAGCCTTGAAACTTTAGGCCAGACAAGGCGCGCGCAAAAAACGTTTGCGCGGCATATGTGGTATATGTAAGCATACGTTTTTTTGTAAGCAACGCGGTATGGCTTTGATAATTGCATTTTTAATATTTGTCTAGTCCAGCAAAGCCCATGAAGGCAAGGCTCATGAGGGCAGCTGTAATCATAGCAATGGCTGAACCTTGAAATACTTTGGGTACATCGGCGGCTTCTAATCGCTCGCGCATGGAGGCGAATAAAATGAGCACCAGCGAGAAACCTACCGCACCACCAAAGCCGAACAAAGCAGATTCTATTGGCCCTTGGCTGGTTTGCGCATTGAGTAGAGGTATGCCCAGCACCGCGCAATTAGTGGTGATGAGCGGCAAGAAAATACCAAGCATTTGGTAAAGTAGGGGGAAGCTTTTTTCCATGACAATCTCGGTAAATTGCACTACGCCCGCGATGACCACAATAAACGACAAGGTGCGTAGGTATTGCAAGTCGTTAGGTTCAAGCAAATAATAGCTAATTGCCCAGCTAGTCATGCTGCCAATCGTTAATACAAATGCGGTTGCGGCGGCCATGCCTATAGAGGCTTCCAGTTTTTTGGAAACACCCATAAAAGGACATAAGCCCAAAATTTTAACCAGCACAATGTTATTGACCAACACCGTGCTGATCAAAATCATAATGTATTGATGAAGGTTAATTTCCATATAGTGTTTCGCATTACTAATCAATGATTATACCGCGTTTAATCACGCGAATAGCCTACAAATCAACGTGTATTCAACCAAAGGTAAAGCTAATACGTTAGTAGTTTAAAATATTAAGAATCACAATATAAGCCTGTTTTATTATGGTTACAAAGAATATGCAATTAAATGTTATCGTAATTTATTATATAAAATTATTTACCGCGTTGATGCCTATGTTTTAGCATTAAATTGGTGCTTTCGGTTAAAATAGTACACTTTATTTTTGTAGGTTTTGATATGTTGCAAGGTAGCATGGTCGCCATTGTTACGCCGATGTTTGACGATGGTAGTTTAGATTTAAATGCGCTGCGCAGCTTGATAGATTTCCATATCGATGCAGGCACGGATGGCATCGTTGTTGTGGGCACTACGGGTGAATCGCCCACGGTGGATGTGGCTGAGCATTGCTTGTTGATTAAAACTACGGTAGAGCACGTCAATGGGCGCATTGCGGTGGTTGCAGGTACGGGCGCCAATTCTACCAGTGAGGCGATTGAGCTCACGGCAAAAGCGAAAGCTTTAGGCGTGGACGCGTGCTTGTTGGTAACTCCGTATTACAATAAACCCACGCAAGAGGGTTTATATCAACACTTTGCGGCAGTTGCAGCGGCGGTGGACATTCCACAAATTTTGTACAATGTGCCAGGCCGTACTAGTTGCGATATGAGTAACGACACGGTATTAAGATTGGCCAGCATTAAAAATATAGTCGGCATTAAAGATGCCACGGGCAGCATAGAGCGCGGTACAGATTTGCTACTACGCTGCCCTCAAGACTTTGCAGTTTATAGTGGCGATGATGCTACAGGCATGGCGCTAATGCTGCTTGGTGGTCACGGTGTGATTTCAGTGACTGCCAATGTTGCGCCGAAATTGATGCATGAAATGTGTGTGGCGGCAATGGCGGGAAGTGTTAAAAAAGCCTGCGAAATTAATGCAAAATTATTTGGCTTGCA
>JAYVRE010000040.1:0-2824 GCA_043776535.1 Methylotenera sp.
TGTTAACTTTGATGCGGCAGTAGCGGACAACAAAGCTTTCGCGGCGTGGGTAAAACGCTGCGTGCATCCACATAAAACTACGGGTTACCGCGCAATTACATTATCACTAAAACCACACGGCAAAGCGCCTGGTGATGCGACTTCTGAGCAAATGCATATAGTCGCAGATTTGGCCGAACAATACAGTTTTGGCGAGTTACGTGTTTCTCACGAGCAAAATTTAATTTTGGCAGATGTAAAGCTTAGCGATTTATTTCCGCTATGGGAAAAAGCGCGTGCAAATGGCCTAGCAACACCAAATATAGGCCTTCTTACCGATATTATCTGCTGCCCAGGTGGCGATTTCTGTAGCCTTGCTAACGCAAAAAGCATCCCCATCGCACAAGCCATTCAAATGCAATTTGATAATTTGGATTACTTGCACGACATCGGCGATATTGAACTGAATATTTCTGGCTGTATGAACGCCTGCGGTCACCATCACGTCGGTCACATCGGCATTTTAGGCGTAGATAAAGACAGTGCGGAGTTCTACCAAGTCTCTATCGGCGGCAAGCAGGGCAACGACGCCAGCCTTGGCAGCGTGATTGGGCCATCGTTCGCAGCAGAAGAAATGCCAGGCGTGATTCAAAAATTGATTGACGTGTATGTGAAAGAACGCACGCCCGAAGAACGCTTTATCGACACTGTGCGCAGGCTAGGTGTGACACCGTTTAAAGCGCATGTCTATGCTGATAAAAATAATGCAAAAGATGGAGCTGCCGCATGAGCAATTTAATCCAACTCAATAATGAAACTGCGAGCATTGTAGAAAATGATTGGCAATGCGTTGAATTGCCTGCGAGCCTTGCCGAAGAACGCAAGCAAGCTGGCAAAGTAGTTTTGTTTAAACTCACGGGCGAAAACAGCGTCACGTCAGAACAAATTGCAGGTACAAAAATCCCTGCAACTGGCAAAGTAATTGTGCCTCTCAGCGTATTTATTGCAAATAATAGCGCCCTTGCAAGCCGCATGGATGCTGGCTCTGTAGGCATATGGTTAGATACGCATGAAACGCTCGAATCATTAATTGAAACAGTTGGCGACATCAACAAATTGCCCATCATCGCCGTGCATGTTGAGCGCTTTGCCGACGGCCGTATTTTCTCGCTTGGCACATTATTACGCACGCGTTACGGCTATAAAAACGAGCTGCGTGCCTTTGGTGACGTGCTTAGAGACCAACTTTTCTTTTTAAAACGGTCTGGGTTTACCAGCTTTGAAATCCGCGCGGATCGCAGCGCAGAAGACGCATTAGCCAGTTTAAAAGACTTCACGACTCCCTACCAAGGCGCCGTGGATGAGCCGCAGCCTGTATTTAAGCGCTATAACAGGATAGCTTAAAGTGAACGTTTCTGCACTCAAACCTGCTAGCGCTAACCCAGCGACCTCGCCTGCGCTTACAGACGCGCTGGTGACGAGCGTAAACGCAAAAACAGCCGAAATAATAGCGTTGTTAAAAGATGTTGTAGGTCGGACTTTAGTCCGAGAAGTTGGGTTAAAACCCGACCTACATAGAACCGTTGCCTTTGCCAACAGTTTTGGTGCAGAAGACATGGTTTTGACCGACATTATTTTAAAAAATAAGCTGGCGATTGAGATTTTCTCGCTCGACACTGGCCGTTTGCCTAGCGAAACTTATGATTTAATGGCAGAAACCGAAAAGCATTACAACACTAAGCTTAATGTGTATTTTCCTCAAGCACAAACAGTTGAGTTTTACGTTAAAAATTATGGCATTAACGCTTTTTATGAAAGCATTACTTTAAGAAAAGATTGCTGCCACATGCGTAAAGTAGAGCCACTGCAGCGCGCCTTAAAAGGCAAGGCGGCTTGGGTTACAGGGTTGCGTGCCGCGCAAGCCAGCACACGCGCCAGCTTGCCTGTGCGCGAATTTGACGAGACTAACAATTTAGAAAAATTCAACCCATTAAGCGATTGGTCTGAAATTGAAGTTTGGGCGTACATTCGCCTGCACAATGTGCCGTATAATGCGCTGCACGACCAGTTTTACCCCAGCATTGGCTGTGCGCCTTGCACGCGCGCGGTTGCGATGGGCGAGGATGTACGCGCAGGTCGCTGGTGGTGGGAAGACCCGCAGAACAAAGAATGTGGCTTGCACGTAAAAAAATGAAATCCAACACAATTGTAGGGTGGGAAAATAAACGACCATTTGCACGCCCTACACGAACTTAGTTAGACGTATAAATTTAAAGTAAATTATTAATTAAATAAAATAAGTAATTGAATATGTTAAATAAAAAACAACCGTTGTCTCATCTAGACTGGCTTGAAGCCGAGGCCATTCACATCTTGCGTGAAGTGGCAGGCCAATGCTCAAATCCCGTGCTTTTGTTCTCTGGCGGCAAAGATTCATTATGCATTTTGCGCTTGGCCGAAAAGGCCTTTCGCCCAGGTCGCTTCCCCTTTCCGCTCATGCACATTGATACTGGTCACAATTATCAAGAAGTGATTGATTTTCGTGACCTTCGCGCCGCAGAGTTAGGCGAACGCTTGATTGTGCGCAATGTGGAAGATTCCATGAAGCGCGGTACCGTTGTATTAAAAACGCCTGATGAGCCGCGCAACAAGCATCAATCTGTGACGTTGCTAGAAGCGATTGAAGAGCATGGTTTTGATTGCTGTATTGGCGGCGCGCGGCGCGATGAAGAAAAAGCCCGTGCGAAAGAGCGTATTATGAGTTTCCGTGATGAATTTGGTCAATGGGACCCAAAAAATCAGCGTCCTGAATTGTGGAATTTGTATAACGCAAGAAGCCACAAGG
>JAYVRE010000041.1:0-11053 GCA_043776535.1 Methylotenera sp.
GCCGCTAAAGGCTGATACTGGCGGCGGTTCTTTTATCTATCATTATGGCGAACAGTTGGTTGCCATTGGCTTTGTGGTGCATTTGGATTATGCCAACCCACACCTATCGCCTTTTGATGAATTTCAGCGCTTTAAAACGCATCCTAAAATCAAATCGCTATTAAAAAGCGGTAATCGTTTAAGCTATGGCGCCAAGGCCATTAGTGAAGGCGGGCTGCAATCGTTACCAAACTTGATATTTCCAGGTGGCGCACTGATAGGCTGTAGCGCAGGCATGGTCAATGTGCCACGTATTAAAGGTAGCCACAATGCCATGAAGTCTGGCATGTTGGCGGCTGAAGCGGTATTTGAAGCATTTTATAATAGTAAGGAAAGTTTATTAGGCGCTTACCCAGAGGCACTGCTTAAATCTTGGGTCTGGCAAGATTTACATGCAGTACGTAACGTAAAACCACTATTATCAAAATTCGGTAGTTGGGGCGGCACATTACTTGGTGGCATTGAGATGTGGTTGGCTGCACTCAAAATATCATTGCCTTATACACTGCAACATCAAAAAGCAGACCATGCCTGTATAAAACCAGCAGCAAACATGCCCGTTATTAATTACCCAAAACCTGATGGTGTGTTCAGTTTTGATAAACTCAATTCTCTTGGCTTAAGCAATATTACGCATGATGCAAATCAACCCTGCCATTTGCACTTGCTCGACAAAATTGTGCCCATCACTATTAATTTAGCAAAATTTGATGCGCCTGAGCAGCGCTATTGTCCTGCTGGTGTCTATGAGATTGTCAAAGTAAAAGGTGCACCATATTTACAAATTAATGCGCAAAACTGCATACATTGCAAAACATGTGACATAAAAGACCCAACGCAAAATATTATTTGGGTAACGCCAGAAGGTGGCAGTGGGCCAGTTTACACAGGCATGTAACCATCAATGTGGTGGCGCCCTCGACACGAATCGAACGTGTGACCCTCCCCTTAGGAGGGGGATGCTCTATCCACTGAGCTACGAGGGCGTTGCTATTTGCGAGTCGCTATTTTCGCATAAATATTCGATTGATTTTAGGCTTTAAAAACTATTTAATAATTGCATACTCTAAAAATTTGAATATCATGCTTATAAAAATCATCTTTTACAGCGCTATTTTGCTGATTGCCATTTTGGGGTATCGCTATTACAGCGCCGCACCCAATACGCCAAAAATAGGCAGCAAAGCACCCGATTTTAATTTGCCTAATGCTAACGGTGAATTGGTCAGCTTAGCTAGTCTAAGTGGCGGCTGGGTTGTTTTGTATTTTTACCCAAGAGATGATTCACCGATTTGCACTAAACAAGCCTGTAGTTTTAGAGACGACCTGCACAAGCTAGAAAAGCTGGGCGCAAAAGTAGTCGGCGTCAGCATAGATGACGCAAAATCACATGCGGAATTTGCAAAAAAATATAAGCTACCTTTTCCATTGTTAAGTGATAAAGATGGTACAGTAGCCAGTAAATATGGAGCGTTAACGAATTTAGGCGTGTTTAAAATGGCCAAACGTTATACGTTTTTAATCGATACTAATGGGGTGCTGCAGAAAACTTATTTAAGCGTTGATACGTCAAAACATTCGCAACAAATAATCGATGATTTAATGGCGTTAACTGAAACTAAAACCATCTAGCCTGCGTATATTACTTTTTTAAGGAAATATTCATGAAAAAATTATTAGTCCTCTTGCCACTGGTTTTAATAGTTGGTTGCGCCAGCCAAACCCAGCTTGCCAAAATTAATTCTCATGAATGGACCGAGCTAAAATGCAGTGGATTTTTAACATGGAACGAATGCAGACAAGAAGCGCGCGCAATTTGCCCAAATGGCTTTTACACATCAGATTATTTTGAAAATTTCACCATTCAACGCCGCGAAGTCAGCATTGCTTGTAAATCTTAGTTATTTTTAAATTTACGCCCTATAAGGTGATGAATATTGCGTGTCACGCACGAATAATTAGCTTTAGCTGGTATATTCTGCGAGGACAACCCTTGCGGTTGCAGCCCTACCCTACAAAGTTTTACCTGATGAATTTTTAAGAATGTTGCTAAGAAAATTACGTCAAGAAAAACTACTTGGTGCCCGGAGCCGGAATCGAACCGGCACGACCGTAAAGTCGAGAGATTTTAAGTCTCTTGTGTCTACCAATTTCACCACCCGGGCAGATGATTGATTTGCTGAACTGTTTGCGGAGCGTATTCTATCACTCTTAGGCTAATTTTGATTAGCTGGGCGAAAAAAAACACATCATTTTTAGGGGCTGTGTTTTTTAACAAAATTCAAAATTTATTTATTAACCAACTCTCGCACAATTTGATATTGCCCACCAATGTTCTCAAATTGCAATTCTTTATTCACTTTATCAGCAAAGCCTTTGGTGGCAATGCGTTTTGCATTACATGCATCGCAACCCAAAGCATTTTTTGATTTTTGAAGTTTATAGGCAGTCTGGCTGTAATCTTGGTCAAACGTTGCTTTGGCTTTATCGCCATCACAGCTTACATTTAAATTAGCAATGTCTAGATTAATTTTTTGCTGGGTCAACAAGCGTGCTTTACGCTGTTTTTGCCACGCATCGCGCGTTAAAGGCGGCTCTGGGGTAAATTTATCGGCATAAAATTTAATATAATTATCGTAATCTTTATGGCGCCATGCGCTTGCCCATTCGTTTACGCGAGCAGTCACCGCCTCTGCGCTGCAAGCTTGTGCTGCATTAGCCATTGGTTTAGCAATCGGCTTAAACATTTGTTTATCCACCAGTGCCAACGGTTTTGCATCGGCTAACAATGCTGCTTTATCAATGATTAACTGCTCGGGGGCGATGGCTTGGCACACATTAGCGGCATCCATATAAGCTTGGCGATTCAATTCTGGCAACCCTTCACGTTGCGTACCAATTTTATTCAGCAACTCGCCTTGCGAGCCGTAGAGACGTGCGTAGGCGTTTTGAAAATCGTAATCGGTATTGGTAAAAGAACGTTTGGCCTGAAAGTATTCGTTTTCGGTATCTAACAAATCTAACAAGGTGCGCTGACCAATATCAAACTGTTTACGATAAGCTTCACGCGCATTTTCAATCGATTTTTGGTGTGTATAACGATAGCCCAATTGCTCTTTTAGCTGCTGAATATCGTTGTAAGCAATCGTCACCAACTGGCGCGTATCTACACAGGCTTTATCTTTCTGGTCGTTGGCAATGTTTAACTTTTCGATGGTTTGACTAACAGCAGATTGATCTGAAAAACCGTTAAACAAATTAAAATTCATTGTTAATTCAAGCACATCTGCCGCGTTGGTGCTGTTGCGACCATCGTTACTGGTACCTAAATTTTTACGTGCTTGCAAATCTAAACGCGGCAAATATTTAGCTTCTTTGGTTTTTACTTCATCTTTGGTCGCTTGTATGTCTTCAATGGTCGATAAAATATCAGGATTTTTTACATAAGCAACACGCAACGCGTCTGCAGCTGTTGGTTCAGCGCCTGCCTTATAGAAATCTGGTTGTTCTAAGTTTGTGGGTGGCAGCTCACCCAATAAACGCTGCATACGCGCTGTTACATCATGCAGATTTGTCATTTCTGTTAATAAATTAGCTTCTGCCAAAGCAAGACGACCTGAAGCTTGTTCTAAATCGACACGGCGCGCTACACCAGCATCCACGCGCTCTTTAATTTTATCAAACAATTGCTTATGCGTTACATAATTGGTTTTAGCGTATTCAGATAATTGGCGATAGCGCAAATTATCTAAATAAGCGCGCATAAATTCTAGTGTAGTGCTTTGCATAGCGCTTTGCAGCTCGTAATAGCGCACACGCTTGGCATGGCCCAGCCTATTCACCTCGCTAGAAGTAGCAAAACCATCAAAAATCAATTGGCGCAGCACTAACTCATTGTTCCAAGTAGGAATCTGTGTGCCACCAGAACTGCGAATACCATCAATTTTTTCTTGATTACGATAAGTAGATTGCAAGTCCACTTTAGGCAGAAAGCCACCTTTAACCACATCTTGCTCGTAGCCTGCGCCTACATAAGCGTGGTATTTGGCTTGAATTTCCGGGTTAGACGAAATGGTTTTTTCAACCATTTGTTTTAAAGTCACTAGCGGCTCTGCCCTGACTACAGACAGGTTAAACCAAGTCAGCATAAAAACAACAAGACTTAAAATTAACTTTTTACTTAAAAACGAATATTTTGATGTATTCAAAGTATTCAAAGTATTCAAAGTATTCAATCCTTAATTGCGATTATGGTTATTATTTAATTTATATAATATATTAACCTCAATAAAACCAGCGCATTATAACATTAACATTTTAAAGCCGTATAGTTTCAAGCTGTTACGTGGCGTTATAAGAAAAATGCGTGCTAAACCTTTCGATTTAGCCCTCTTTTGATACAAAATTAACAACTATTTACAATTACCACCGTATTTTAAACAACTCCTGAGATGTTGCTTAACCCAGTTAAGGCGCAGGGTGATGTTTAAGCCAATCGCGTAGTGCATCATTCATGCGGGTCTGCCAGCCGCGACCATTGGCTTTGAAGGCGGCGAGAATATCCACATCTAGCCGCATAGTAGTTTGAATCTTTACATCGGTTTTTTGCGCGCCACATACCCGCACCCGCCCTACTTCAACGCCCGCTTGTTTAATTACCGCATTATCCCAATGCTTGGGCAAGCTGAATGGCATTTGACGTACACTACAGCAGTGATATAATAAGTCATGTCTGGTAAGAAACTTATTGATGAGCAGCACGTCATATCCTCAAAGAAAGGTAACGGCATATTGCGCCGCGAGGTGTGGGTTGACGACAATGGTAATGTGACCAAATACAACTTGGCCTACATCAACCTCAATCATTTTAATGATGACAACGGGCGTATCATCGGCTTTGATAACGCGCATGGTTATCATCATCGTCATTATTACGGAAAAGTTGAAGCAGTTACTTTTACAAGTTATGAAGCTACAGAACGGTTATTTGAACAAACATGGTTAGCGTTAAGGAGTAAATAATGCACATTAAAATTGAAAGTACAGAAGAGTTTTTTAGCCGAGGCAAAGCGATTGCAAGCTTGGCAGATAAAGGCTTGCTTAAAAAAGAAAGCAAAATTGTGAGCTTTGAACATGCGGAAGATTTAGCTAAAGTGGTCTCTGCGGCAAAGATTGACTTATTTAGAGCAATCCGCCTGCGTTCAGGCTCGATTAGCGAAATAGCGCAACGCTTAAAGCGTGATAGATCCGCCGTAAAACGCGATATTGATATATTGCAATCCATCGGCTTAGTCGAGTTGCATACCCTTAAAAATGCAGGGCATGGCACAAAAAAAGAAGTAGTGGCTTGTGATAATCAGGTGCTAATGGCTTGGTAATTTGTGTATCAAGACAAAAGACGTGAAATGCAAAGTGCCAAATTACAGCTGTTCCATCTAGCTGTACCCAGTCGCATAAAATCGTCATACCAACAATAGTCGGCATCCAGAGCCTTTAAGTTGTTAAGTCACTGAATTTCCCCGTATCGAGATACGGAGCAGGCTCAAAGTGAAGCACGGAATGACAAGGTAGATAGTGGGATTATTTGGTGGAATAACCACATTAAAAAAGGCCAACTCATCACAAGCTGGCCTTTTAAATTGCAACTAACAACTTTGCTTAGTCGGTAATCAATTTTTGCTTGGTCAGCAAATCTTGAATAATGGCTTGATCATTAGCAAAGCCTGTGACTAAATCAACACCTGTTAGTGTAATTACTTGCACATCTTTAGCGGCATTAAAGCCAGCTAAATAGCTGCCGTTATCACTAATATGCACTATGGTATCAGCACCTACTTTTGCCTAGTTAACCTGCAATCAACAACGTGGCAAGCTTGCGCAGGTTGAGTTAGCGTCGCATAGCCCCAACGTTATCAATATTTGTTGGGCATCACTTCATTCAGCACTAATCCCCGATTAAAGCATTCGAGGACAGGCTCTACAAATGTAGCTCACGCTACGCACGCTAATCAACCAATAATTTACCGTTATTTAATAAATTAAGTATTACTGTGTTGTCGCTCGCTGTGCCATAAGTAGTAAACATATTAATAGCTGTAAAGGTTATCACTTGATCTTGCACAGCAGCATTGTATGCACCGCCTGTAAAGCCGCCATCAAAGCTAACGCGCATTACAGTATCCGCGCCCACTTGAACAATATCAAGATAGCTAGCTAGATTACCGATATTGCCGGCAGAAGAGGCTTCTCCACTTAACAAATCTCGCAAATCTAGGGTATCACCGCCTGTAGGTGCGGTGGTGTTGATGTTATTGTAAGCAGTCATGTTGAAATCAGTAATTACATCATTTGCAGCAAGTGATCCCGTTGCATTACGTGTACCTTTATCTGCTAGGTTCCACTCAAACACATCCGTGCCGTTGCCCCCAGTTAGGGTATCGTTGCCAGCACCTGCAATAATTCTATCGTTGCCATCTGCTGCATTAATAATATTGTTACCGCTGTTACCGATGATTCGATTATTGCTTGCGTTGCCTGTCACATCCACATTAAGGCTACCGTAAACTAATACGTTCTCAAAGTTGGCGCCCAACAAATAAGTACCAGGGTTGTAAGTGGCTTCAATTTCAATCGTATCGGTACCTTGATTTGCCAATTCAGTGGTCACATCTGCGGCGCTATCAATACGGTAAATATCATCACCTAAGCCACCCGTCATGGTGTCATTGCCTGTGCCACCAATTAAAATGTCATTACCAACGCCACCGTCTATGCTATCGTTATCAGCACCGCCATCTAAAAAGTCTGCACTGCCGCCGCCGATTAAAATATCGTTGCCAGCAAAGCCTTGAATATAATCACGGCCTGCGTTACCTGTTAAGGTATTAATAGCGGCATCACCATCTAGCACACTGCCTGTACGCAACGCATACTGTCTGTCAGTCGTTGTTTCTACAATGTCTTGAATACGTGTATCAGATAATATTGGTGTATTTGCTTGTGAGAAAAATGCAACATTGCTTAAATTAAACGTTTCCCAAGTGCCACTACTAGACAATTTATATTCAAATTGCAAGTTAGCATTGCCGCCCTGCTCCCAGTAAAGCAGTTCAATAGATGTTAAGCCAGAGATTAAATCGCTTACCTCTACATTGTTAAATACGCGCGTTGTTGGTGCTTGGTTACCATCATATTCAATCAAGGTTTGTCCACCTACACGCAACCTAAAACCATCATCGGCATATACTCTAAAGTCATAGTTACCACGTTCTAGGTAAACGTTACCACTCATACGAATGATCGCGTCAGTCGTGCGCCCTAGGCCAGTTTGCGTACCTACAGTTGCGCCAATTGGCGTACCTGTTTGCACTACTGCAGTTGTATAATCTTCAAACAAGAAGTTAGATAATGCGCTTGTAACAGCACCATAGTTGTATATTGGCAATCCAGACCCCGCGGCGAGGTTTGGATTAAAGCCCAAATCACCGTTTACTGGCCTACCTGCCACATCATCACCATAGTTTAAGCCGCGCACACTAAATTTAACATCTGCTGCATTGATTGCACCCACAGTGTTTGAGCCGACAATATTGCCACCACCCATCAACACGTTACGGCCATCTATAATAATGGTTAAATCTTCAATTGAGTCAAGATTAGTACCCGAACCTAAAGCGGTTGCAGTACTATCATCTGCATGGTCACGCACTGCCGTGGCACCATTGTTATCGTTATAGCCATAATATTCGCCAGATAAACCATCTGCGGTAATTAACACAGGCTGAGGCACAATGGCAGTTTCATCGCTACTACCTACAATGGCAACGGTAATAGTGGCTGTATCAAAACCACCGTTGCCATCTGTGATTTTGTAGGTAAATACATCATTAGCTGTTACACCACCAATAATATTTTGCGTTTGAATACGGCTGTTATCTAGGGTGTAAGTGTAACTACCGTTAGCCTGTATTAATAAATCTCCATAAATACCACTTACAGTTATTGGTGCGCCTAACGTTACGGTGCCAATAACTGCGCCCGTGCCAGCAATAGCCCCAGTAATACTTAATGTGTCATTGTTAGGGTCAGTATCTGCCACGTTGCCACTGCCGCCCAAAATAGCGTTGCCTGCCAGCGTTACAATTCCAAACGCGTTATCTTCTTGCAAAGTACTAACTGGTACATCGTTAATTGCATCTGGTTCATTATTTACATCGGTAATAGTCGCCGTACCAACCGCACTGGCGTTAACGGTTGTACCAAACGTGCGCGTTGCAGTCAGTGTAAACGTCTCGCTGGTTTCGGTAATAACATCTTGCGTAATTGGCGTACGCACTAACACATAAGTGGTATTTGCTGCAATTACTGCTGTAGTCGCGTTTACCCAAGTTGCACCGTTATCAGTTGAAACTTGTAAATTGGTTGCCGTGCCCGAACCATAATCTACGCCACCACCAGTTGCTGTGCCATTAGCAAGTCCTAAGCTAAACTGTGTGGCAGTAGCAGATGCCGCCGTCATTGATAGTACAAAAGTAGCAAAACCTGCAGCTTGATCAGACACAGTTAGATTTGACACTGTAAATGTTGGCGTATCGTTATCAGTGCCGCCTGCGCCAGTCCCGTTATCTAAAATAGTGCCAACGCCTTGTGCATCTAAAATAGTCGCATTTACTGGCGCGGTTAAGTTCACCAAGAAGGTTTCTGCGCCTTCAAACACGGGGAACGCGGTATCGTTAACGATGCTGACAGTAACCGTTTGCGTGGTAACACCCGCCGCAAAGTTTAGTGTGCCAGAGGTTGCTAAGAAGTCACTTCCAGACAAAGCAGTTTGGTTACCTGTGGCATAATTCACGCTAACAGGTAAGCCACTGGCGGCGCTTAAACTCACAGTAAATGTGGCTGTACCAGCGGCTTCGTTTACAGTGACATCGTTAATGCTAATGGTGGGTGGGGCATCGTCATCTTGTATAGTACCTGTGGTAACTACACCACCTACGTTTACTACCACTGTTTCTGCCCCGGCAAGCGTATTCGCACCTTCATCCGCAGTATCGTTGGTGGTAGGTAATGTAAATACAAAATTAAGATTACCAGCGGATATTGGCACAGTAATCGTACCAGTACCGTTAGGCTGGCCAATCGTTTGGGTAAAAGTCACACCAGCAGAAAAATCGGCAGATGTAATTGTGCCGTAATCTGCTGTGCCACTTGCAGCTACACCGCCACTAGTGGCGGTGCCACCAAGTGAGAATGAATACGTGGTTGCCACAGCAGACGCAGTGGCCGTATAGTTGAACGCTAAACTAGTACCTTCTGTCACTGCTGGCGTGTTAGTAGAAGTTAAATCGCGATCGATAATTGTGCCAACGCCTACTGATGTTGTAGCAGTTGCTGAACCCGTTGCTGTGCCAGCAGTAATTGTGGCGGTAAGATTATAGGTTTCAACAACCGCTTCCCCTCCCGCAGTATTGTCGTTAATTGCTGTGCGCACTAATACGCTGGTTTGACCAGCGGCAAAAGTGGCGGTATTGACACCAAATACAGACCAAGTTACACCGCCATCGGTTGAAACCTGCATTCGCGTATTATCGCCATAATCTTGATTGACATTAGCGCCAGGATTAGCTGCATTACCACCTATCGCAGTGCCACCAGCAAAACCTAAGCTCACAGTAACTGCAGCACTGCTTGGCCCTGATAAAGTAAGCTCAAAGACTTGATTTAAATTATCAATCTCTGATACGGTTGGATTTGAAACGTTAAGTGTTGGCGTACCATCATTATCGGTAATTGTGCCTACACCGGTATTAGCAGGTGCTGTACCGCCTATTTGCAGATTATATGTCTCTGCTGCACCCACCTCATCAATGATGTCGTCAATACTTGGCACTGTTACAGTAAAGCTGGTAACGCCTGCAGGCACTGTAAGTATGCCGCCGCTCAACGTAACACTATTACTAAATGTAACGCCAGTTGCGTTGTAATCTAAACCAGATGTAGCTGTTCCACCACCAATTGCATAAGAAAAAGTGGTTGCTACTGTTGAGGCATTAGTTAAATTGACTGTATGTACTAAATTGCCACCTTCTGTTGCAGCAGCAGGACTTACGCTTGCAATGGTTGGCGCATTATCATTATCAATAATCGTACCTACACCTAAGTTGTCGGAAATAACAGCATTAGTAGGTGTCACTAAATTCACATAAAAAGTTTCGCTTGGCTCATCAGTGGTGTCATTAGTGATTGGCACGGTTATGGTTTGCGTTGTAACACCAGTTAAGAATGTAAGCGTATTCGTCACGCTTGTGTAATCGAAACCAAGCCCTACTCCTGCAACCGCCGTACCATTACTAGTGTTATAGCCCACAGTGACCGTTTGGCTTGATGCTGCTGATAAGGTCACGGTAAACGTAGCTGTACCATCTGCTTCATTTACTGTTACATCACCAATAGTAATTTCTGGCCTTACCGTTACATTAATATTGCCTGTTTCTGTCACGCCACCACTGGCCACGGTGTAGGTAAATGCAGGTACAACACCTGTAAAGCCTGAGGTTGGTGTAAAGGTAAGCACGTTACCTGCTGCCAATGTCACCGTACCATTGGTCACCGCAACCGCCGTACCACCTGCAGTAATGGCAGTGCCGTTGATTTGCGTGATCTGCGGCGTAGTGCCTTCAAAGTTATCCACAGAAGCGCCGTTAGTACCTGTAATGGGGTTAAACGTAATTGGCGTATTTTTGCTAATGACAAGTGTGTCGTTCACAGTGTCGCCCACTGCAGTCACGGTCACACCAATATTGTTCACTACTGCAGGCGCTACACCATCGCTGGTTGAAATGTTTATATTAGCCGTGGCACCGTTAAAGTCAGCGGTATTGATATAGCTGGCGCCATTTAAGGCGGCATTGATCTGTGCTGCAGTACCACTAATGGTGACTGTGCCGGTGTTGTTGCCTGTAATGGTCGCACCGCCACCCGTGATGGCGCTAAACGTGCCATTGCTAATGCTGAT
>JAYVRE010000042.1:0-2820 GCA_043776535.1 Methylotenera sp.
ATGCGCAAAACGATACGATTGAAGGTGCGATTCACTTGTATTTACTAAATCGTGGCGTGTTACTCACGCCGTTTCACAACATGATGTTGGTTTGCCCTGAAACTTCTGAGGCTGATGTGAGTAAATTAATACGCATTTTCAACGATTGTTTAACAGAGCTAACTAAGACGTAGAGTGTGCAGACGGCTTTACGTTTGCACACCATGTATATTTGATTTGATGCTTAATGGTGTGCAAATAAAAATCAATTTGCCCACCCTTGTATTATACCCCCATCCTGAATTAGGATGATTGAGTGGCAACTCAATCGAAGGTTAAGAGGACGAGCCCACCCTTGGGATGTGATTTGATTCACAAGCCCGTAACGTAGATTGTCACTTAGCCTTCAATTTCCATGAGTTAAAATCGAACGGTATCTTGGGCGCAAGTTTCATGATTGCAGCCCGCATTCACAAGGTTGATTATATGGAACATACACACCAAGCAACACACGTAGTATTAGGGCTAGACATCGCGAAAGATAAAGTGGATTGTGCTTTATTGCGATTAGGCAAAGTTAAATCGAAAGTCATTTCAAACTCCCCAGAAGGATTTGCAGCACTCCGCGCATGGCTGCATAAGTATGAGGTACATAACCTGCATGCCTGTTGCGAAGCCACAGGCGTGTATTGGGAGGCGATTGCAACGCATCTCTTTGAAGCTGGGCATCGCATCAGCGTCATCAATCCTGCGCAAATCCATGCCTTTGGGCAAAGTCGGTTACAACGCAATAAAACAGACGGCTTAGATGCTGCGTTGATTGCACAGTATTGCGCACAACAACATCCGCCTGCATGGCAACCGCCACCCATTGAAGAGCGCTCCCTGCAGGCCATGGTGCGAGATTTGCAAGCATTACAAGATATGCATCGCGCTGAATCCAATCGTATATTAGTGGCTCACATCAGCGTGAAACCACGCATACAGCGTCACATTGCATGGCTTGAAATCGAAATGAAGCGCTTAGAGCATGAGATTGACCAACATATTGATCAATATCCTGATTTAAAAAGCCGACGCGCTTTGTTAGAAAGCGTGCCTGGCATAGGCAAGCGCGTTTCGACTTGGTTATTGGTCATGCTAGGTGATGGGCAGCGCTTTCAGAAATCTAAGCAAGCGGTGGCTTACACAGGCTTGTCGCCTAAGTTATGGCAATCGGGGTCATCGGTGCATGGCAAAACGCACATATCGAAGGTGGGGCATAGTAGTTTAAGACGATTGCTGTATATGCCAGCGGTGAGTGCTTATGCTAAATTAGCTATTTACCAGCCATGTGTATTGCGTTTAAAGGCGGCAGGCAAGGCTCCAAAAGCAATCATCGTGGCCATTATGCGTAAAATCGTGGCGATTGCTCAGGCGGTGCTTAAGGCAAATAGGCCATTCGATGCAGAAATGTATCAAAAGGCTTGCAAAGGATAACGGTATCTACACTAAACTTACAAGCGTATTAAATGCGGCCTAAATCCTCAATCGCATCCACCACCATACCTGTGCCAACAGTAATCAACAGAATATCCGCCGCAACCCTCACATACTTATATCCAGATGGCGGTGTACCAATTTGAATAACCACTCTTGGTGGTAAATCATGGTAAACCACCCCTCTTGGAAGTGGGCGACCCTTGTGCCATTTCTTGGCCTGTCCAGGGGGCATACAGCCATTGTGCTTTTTAGCCAACCCTGGTGGGCAGCGCCCCATGCGTCCGCGCTCTTCGTAATAGTCACGAACAACCACGCGTTCGTGGTCACCGAAATGCACATTCACGTGAATGTCGTTGCCACCGTCATTTTCATGGTGTTGATTATTTTCATGATCATATTTTTGATGATGTTTTTGTTTGCCGCCACTTTTATCGTATTTCTTAGCAAATGCGGGCGCAGAAAATAGCAAACTCGCCATTAAAACTGCTAAAAACCCACTACCGCTAAATATTGTTCTATTCATGCTTCGTCTCCAGTTTATTAAAACTTAAATTTCTATTCATGCAGTATATTTGCTTAAAATCTATAACACCATTTTAAGTAACGATCTAATTCAGTTTGGGTTTACAAAGATACAATCGCTTCTATTTCCACCAGCGCATCACGCGGCAACTTAGCCACTTGCACGGTAGAACGCGCGGGCGAGTGACCACCAAATGCGTCACCATAGACTTTATTCATGGCGACAAAATCATCTAGATTTTTTAAAAACACGGTGGTTTTAACGACTTTGTTTAAACTCGCGCCTGCGGCTTCTATCACAGCTTTTAGGTTGGCTAATACTTGGGTGGTTTGCGCGGTAATGTCGCCTTCAAGCAGCGTGCCATCTGCGCGTAGCGGGATTTGGCCTGAGGTAAATAATAGATTGCCAATGGCAATTGCTTGCGAATATGGGCCGATAGCGGCTGGGGCGTTGGGGGTTTGGATGATTTTCATGGTTTTACCTTGTTAAAAATAAGCAAGCTCCTTCCCCTCTTTTGGGGGGAAGGCTGGGATGGGGGTAAACTGGATAAAATTAGCTGCATTTTACCCACCCTAGCCCTCTCCCTTAAAGCGGGAGGGAATTAATCAGTGTACCGAAATTGTACGCGTTTTACATTGCAAAACAATTCATACGCTATTGTACCCGCAGCTTTGGCGACATCGTTGGCGGTGATTTGGTCGCCCCAAAGTTCTACATTAGAGCCAATTTTAGCACTTGCAATATCCGTTAAATCCACAAACAGCATATCCATAGACACGCGACCAATGACCTTGGTTAAAACGCCATCCACCGCCGCAGGCGCATTGATTGCACTT
>JAYVRE010000043.1:0-11034 GCA_043776535.1 Methylotenera sp.
TTTAAATTGTGGCTAATTAAATAAACTTACATTCAAATCAATTGACAATTTAAATGAGAATGATTATCATTTAGATATAAATCACTTTTCATATTATAAAGGAGCTGTGATGCAAAACAAATTCAACCAAAATAAAGCCATTAATGACGCTGTTTGCGAAAAGATAGAATTGGCTAATTCGTGCGGTGTGCGCCTAATTTACTGCCAAGATTGCCAAGTCGTAGAGTTGGAAATTGGTGCGATTTCTGTGCGGCTTTGCCCAGATGTGATTCAGCGCATCGCCAATATGATGATGAAAGCTAGTTTGCAGCTTGAGCATGTTATGGCCATAAATGATGCCAAAAACCATAATTTATCTCAACATGTTAGACCACAGATGATTCACTAAACACGGTGTTAAAAATATACTCGGTAAGAATATGCTGTATTAGCATTTCACGCGCATCATCTAGCACAATGTCGGCGTTAATATTGTCTTGGCATAATTTGAGGAAGGTTTGCAGTGCTGTTAAAAGCTGCCTGGATAAAAATGATGCAGGTAACATTAGCTTTGGCTACGATGCCATTCATGTGGACTTTGTGCTGAAAGCTGCATAACTTATGCTCGAAAACAAAAAAGCCCGCTTGCACGGGCTTTTTAACAACTAAAACGATTTACTCGTCAGCTTCGGCTTTCGCTTCTCACACTGGCGCGTCTATCAAGGCTTTCATGCTTAAGCGCACCTTGCCTTTGTCGTCAATTTCTACCACTTTTACTTTAACGATGTCGCCTTCTTTTACAAAGTCGCTCACCGCATTTACACGTTGATGGGCGATTTGTGAGATGTGTACTAAGCCGTCTTTACCTGGTAGGAGGCTTACAACCGCACCGAAGTCTAGAATTTTCACCACTGGGCCTTCGTAGATTTGGCCTATTTCAACTTCTGCGGTGATTTCTGCAATACGACGCTGTGCTTCGGCGCCTTGTTCTGCGCTGGTGCAGGCAATTTTAATCGTTCCGTCATCTTCAATATCAATGCTAGTGCCCGTTTCTTCCGTGAGCGCGCGAATCACTGCGCCGCCTTTGCCAATCACATCGCGGATTTTATCTGCATTAATTTTCATGGTAATAATACGTGGTGCAAAAGCTGACATTTCAGTGTTTACATCGCTCATGGCGGCTTTCATAATGCCTAAAATATGCGCGCGGCCTTCTTTGGCTTGCGCCAACGCCACTTGCATAATTTGTGCAGTAATGCCTGTAATTTTAATGTCCATTTGCAGTGCAGTAATACCGTCATCTGTGCCTGCCACTTTAAAATCCATATCACCTAGATGATCTTCATCACCCAAAATATCGGTTAATACCGCAACGCGGTTGCCTTCTTTAATCAAGCCCATGGCGATACCTGCCACGTGGTTTTTAAGCGGCACGCCTGCGTCCATCATGGCTAAACTGCCGCCACACACAGAGGCCATTGAGCTTGAGCCGTTTGATTCGGTGATTTCTGACACGATACGTACGGTGTAGCCAAACTCTTCCGCAGTAGGCATTGCTGCCAATAACGCGCGTTTTGCTAAACGGCCATGACCGATTTCACGGCGTTTTGGTGTGCCTACACGGCCGGTTTCACCTGTAGCGTACGGCGGCATGTTGTAATGTAGCATGAAGCGATCTTTAAATTCGCCTTGCAGCGCGTCAATCACTTGCTCATCGCGGCCTGTGCCTAGCGTTACAACAACTAAAGCCTGTGTTTCGCCGCGAGTGAACAATGCAGAACCGTGTGTGCGTGGCAATACGCCAGTACGCACGGTGATTGGGCGCACAGTGCGCGTATCACGGCCATCAATACGTGGCTCGCCATTTAAAATTTGGCTACGTACAGTTTTAGCTTCTAAATTAAAAATTTCAGCTTTGATTTTATTGGCTTCTTCGGTTGAAGTCGTTTCTGTAATCAAGGTGCTGATAACGCGATTTTTAATTTCGTCTAACTTGGCTGAACGTGTGCCTTTGGCTTTAATTTGAAACGCTGCATTAATTTCAGCTGCGGCTAAATCGGCTACTTTTGCAATAATAGCAGTATCTGGCTCTGGCGCTGTCCAATCCCAAGCGTCTTTGCCCGCTTCGTGAGCCAATTCGTTAATCATTTTAATCACGGCTTGCATTTGCTCGTGACCGTAAACCACCGCGCCTAGCATCACTTCTTCTGATAATTCTTTGGCTTCCGATTCGACCATCATTACCGCAGATTCAGTCGCTGCAACTACTAAATCCATTTGGCTATTTACTAGTTCAGTTTTGCTTGGGTTTAATAAGTATTCACCATCAATATAACCCACGCGCGCCGCGCCTAGCGGGCCGAAGAATGGAATGCCTGATAATGACATGGCAGCAGATGCGCCGATAATCGCAGGAATATCTGAATCAATTTCTGGGTCACTTGATAACACTGTCGCCACAACTTGCACTTCGTTCAAAAACGCTTCTGGGAATAATGGGCGTAATGGGCGGTCAATTAAGCGTGATGTAAGCGTTTCTTTTTCTGAAGGACGGCCTTCGCGCTTGAAAAAACCGCCTGGAATTTTACCAGCGGCGTAAGTTCTTTCCATGTAATCCACGGTAAGCGGGAAAAAATCTTGGCCTGCTTTGACTTCACTTTTGCTGGTAACTGCAACTAAAACCACGGTATCGCCATAACTCACCAGCACAGCCGCGTCGGCTTGGCGAGAAATTTCACCTGTTTCAATGGTGAGCTCATGCGCACCGTATTGAATGCTTTTTTTAACTTTATTAAACATATATTTTCCTTTTATTTTCAATTGGTTGCTATTCACTACCCAATAGCAGCCGTTTCAATTAACTGCATTATTTGTGATAAAAATTTAAACAAAAAAGCCGATGCACATCACCATGCAATCGGCTTTCTACTTCAATTATAAAAGTGAGCCACTTTTATAATTACTATTTACGCAGACCTAAACGCTCAATCAATGTTTGATAACGGGCTAAGCTTTCGCTTTTTAAATAATCTAATAAACGACGACGTTGACTTACCATCGCCAATAAACCACGACGTGAGTGGTTATCTTTTTTGTTTGATTTGAAATGCTCGCTCAAATAAGCAATACGGCTGGTAATCAGCGCCACTTGCACTTCTGGGCTGCCTGTATCGCCTATAGCTTGTTGAAAATCACCAATGATTTTGGCGCGGTCTGCTGCTGTAGTTGCCATCTTTTATCCTTAATAAAAAACTGATAGTTAGCGTCAATGCAAAAGCAGGTATTTTTAACTTAAAAATTAACCCCGCGAATGCATTCATTTACAATGAACCGCGCATTTTAACCTGAATCTAGTTTGTTATCAAGCTACTATTGTTTGTGTTTGTGTTTGCCAATTAAAAGCCGCTTAATTGGCTAGCCTTGCATAATGGTATCAAACACTTTGACTTGATTTTTACCATTTCTTTTAGATTGATACATCGCCATTTCGGCGATGAGCATGACGTATTATTTTTTAATGAGTCTTTTTGGGGCGATTTTTCCATCACCCTGTAAAAAGCCTAAGCCTAAAAAAATGTTATTCTCGTCATACAAACGTAAGTCGCTGCCTAAAGAAATATTAGGGCGCGTATTGCTCGCCATCCACACCGCTTGGCCTTGCATCATATAATAAGCCGCATCCGCGTTTAATATTGTTTTAGGCACGCTATCTATCGCGGAATCTACAGGCAACAATAGCGCATCGCGCGCTTCAATACTCATACATTCTAATTGCTCTATGCTGATGGCTTGCGGCAATAAATAACCCGCTGTTTCGGTGCGGCGCAGGCCAATTAAATGTGCGCCACAACCAAGTTGTGCACCAATATCTTCTGCCAGGGTGCGAATATACGTGCCTTTGCTGCAAATAACAGTAATTTGTGCAACATCCACTTCAAACTTATCTACAACGATATTTTGTATGCGAATTAAACGTGGCTGACGGGCAATATCCACGCCCTCTCTGGCGTATTCGTATAGAGCTTTACCTTCATGCTTTAAGGCTGAATACATGGGTGGAATTTGTGAGATTTCGCCTATAAATTGCTGGCTAGCGGCTTGAAATTGACTTAGTGAAACGTTAACTGGGGCGGTTGAGAGCACTTCACCTTCTGCATCGCCAGTGGTCGTGGTTGCACCCAATTGAATGGTTGCAAAGTAAGTTTTATCAGCATCGGTAACATATTGTGCAAACTTGGTCGCTTCGCCCAAGCAAATTGGTAACAAGCCAGTAGCCAGCGGGTCTAGCGTGCCTGTGTGGCCTGCTTTGGCGGCCTGATACAGCCACTTTACTTTTTGTAAGGCTTGATTGGATGAAAATCCGAGTGGTTTATCGAGTAATAAAACACCGTTGATGTTTCTTTTAGTGCGTTTGAATTGCAATTTAAATTAAATAAAATTTGAGTAAGATGAACGTTGTTTAGGGTTTATCTGTTTCATTAGAGTCGTCTAGTTTATTGTCTGAGGCTCGCGCAGCATCAATTAACTGCGACATTTTCATGCCGATATCAATGGAGGCATCATAGACAAAATGCAATTGCGGAACCGTTCTAAGCAACATGCGCTTGGCCACTTGCGTGCGCAAAAAGCCAGCAGACTTCTCTAAGCCATTTTGCAGGCTTTCGCTGGGTTTGGCCGCACTGTAAAAAATTTTAGCGTGCGCCATATCGCCTGTGACCTCTACCGCCGTCACTGTCACCATGCCCACACGCGGATCTTTCACCTCAAACTGTAGCAAATCCGCCAACTCGCGCTGCATTTGGTCGGCAACTCTGGTAGCTCTAGAAAATTCTTTAGCCATTAGAGCGTTCGAGCAACCTCTATCATCTCGTAAACTTCTAAAATGTCACCGATTTCGATGTCATTATAGTTTTTCAGAGATAATCCGCATTCGAAGTTGTTTTTCACTTCTTTCACGTCGTCTTTAAAGCGTTTTAATGAGTCTAATTCGCCCGTGTGAATAATCACGTTGGCACGCAATACCCGTACTTTTGAATTGCGCTTAATCATGCCGTCTTGCACATAACAGCCAGCAATTGCGCCCACTTTAGAGATGCGGAACACTTCGCGGATTTCCACGGTGCCAATCATGCTTTCTCTTTGCTCTGGTTTCAACATGCCACCCAGCGCCGCTTTTACTTCGTCAACCGCTTCGTAAATAATATTGTAATAGCGCACATCGACAGCCAAATTCTCAATCAATTTGCGCGAGCCTGCATCGGCACGCACATTAAAGCCGATTAATACCGCGCTAGAGGCGCTGGCTAAATTCACATCAGACTCAGAAATTGCACCCACGCCAGTGTGGATAATCTTAACTTTAACTTCTGCCGTAGAAAGCTTCTGTAAGCTTGTCGCAAGCGCTTCGTAAGAGCCTTGTACGTCAGATTTAATAATTAGATTAAGCGTTTGCACTTCACCTTCGGTCATTTGATCGAACATGTTTTCAAGCTTGGCAGCTTGTTGTTTAGCTAATTTCACATCGCGGAACTTGCCAGCGCGGAAGTTTGCAATCTCGCGTGCTTTACGCTCATCGTTGAGCACAATCACTTCTTCGCCCGCGCTTGGTACATCAGATAAACCTAAAATTTCAACTGGAATCGATGGTCCCGCTTCTTTAATATCGTTGCCAGCCTCATCTAACATGGCGCGCACGCGGCCAAAAGTAGTACCCGCTAAAATCATGTCGCCACGCTTAAGTATGCCAGACTGCACCAAAACAGTGGTTACTGAACCACGGCCTTTATCAAGCCTACCTTCAATCACCAAGCCTTTAGCAGGCGTGTTTTTAGGCGCTTTTAACTCTAAAATCTCAGCTTGCAACAATACCGCTTCTAGCAAGCCATCAATGCCTTTACCTGTTTTGGCAGATACTTCGCGGAACATCACTTCGCCACCAAACTCTTCAGGCACCACTTCTTGCGCTACTAACTCCAGTTTTACACGCTCTGGCTCAGCACCTGGCTTGTCAATTTTGTTAATCGCTACCACAATTGGTACACCAGCTGCTTTGGCATGGTGAATCGCCTCAATCGTTTGTGGCATGACGCCATCATCGGCAGAGACTACCAAAATCACCACGTCAGTGGCTTTTGCACCGCGTGCACGCATGGCGGTAAAGGCTTCATGGCCTGGTGTATCTAAGAAAGTCACCATGCCACGCGGCGTTTCAACGTGATAAGCGCCAATATGTTGCGTAATGCCGCCCGCTTCACCAGAAGCTACACGACTTGCGCGGATGTAATCCAATAATGAGGTTTTACCGTGATCAACGTGACCCATCACCGTAACAACGGGCGGGCGCGATTCTAAAATCGCCTCGGTATGTTCAGCTTCTTCTAAGAAAACATCGGGATCATTAGGCGCAGCCGCTTTGGCGGTATGTCCCATTTCTTCAACTAAAATAATGGCCGTTTCTTGGTCCAGCACTTGGTTAATCGTCACCATCATGCCCATGCCCATCAGCACTTTAATCACTTCTGCCGCTTTAATCGACATTTTATGCGCTAACTCGGCCACGGTAATGGTTTCTGGCACGAGTACATCATGCACTACTGGCTCAGTTGGCGCATTAAATGCGTGCTCCTGATCATCATCGTGATGCGATTTGTGCTTGCCTTTAGGTGAACGCCAGCCTGTCACGGCGGCTACAGCACCACGCGTTTTTAGGCCACGTTTTTTGTTTTCGGCGTCTGTCCAATCTTTATTATTGCCACTTTTACCTTTTTTGACTTCTTTCGAAACCGCAGGTTTTGCAACGCCTACTTTAGCCACAGGCTTATGCAGCGTGCCTTCTGAGAGTTTTGCGGCTTTGGCTTTAGCAGCGGCAACTTCTTCAAGCTTCCTCGCTTCTTCATCCAAACGTCGCTGCACCAGCTCTTGTTTTTTACGCACATCATCGGCTTGCATCGAAAGCAAGGTGGCATGACGCTTCGCTTCATTTTCACGTATCGCAACTTGTTCGGCGCTTAACACTTGCTTTCTAAGTGTGGTCGATTTTACTTCTGGCTTAGCTGCCTCCTCAACCACAGTCGCCTCAACGACTGGCTCTACCTCCGCGACCAAAGGCTCTAGCACCTCTTCAGTCACAACGGGCAGCTCCACTATAGGCTCTGTAGGTTCTATTGGCGCAAGCACTTCTAGCACTGGCTCTAAAACAATAGGCTCGGCCAACACAACATTATTAGCTTCTGCTTCGTCGGTGCGCTCTAACACGCGTTTTTTACGCACTTCCACCTGAATGGTGCGCGCACGACCTGAACTATCGGTTTTTTTAATTTCCGTATTCGATTTGCGTGTAAGTGTAATTTTGCTTTTAGGCGCTGATTCTGCACCATGCTCTTTGCGTAAATAATCTAGTAGCGCAGATTTATCAGCTTCTTCTAATTTATCTTCCACAGCAGATTTGACTACGCCAGCACTTTTAAGCTGCTCTAGCAGCAAGGCGGTAGGCAGCCCTAGCTCTGCGGCGAATAGTGCGACGGTTGTTTGTGCCATTTACTGTTCCTATCTTTCCTATTGGGTCTCTCGACTTTTTTCTATCTTATGCTTATTTAAACCAAGGCGCACGCGCGGTCATAATCAGCGTTTTAGCGCGTTCTGCATCCATACTGGTTAGCTCGACCAATTCATCTACCGCTAATTCTGCCAAATCATCCATTTTTGCAACACCCTTGGAAGCCAATAGATGCGCGGTTGCATCGTCCATGCCTTCCATGCCTAATAAGCTGGCTGTGGCCTCTTCTACTTTTTCTTCCTTGGCAATCGCCTCAGTTAACAAAGCAGCACGCGCACGTGAGCGCAGCTCATTAATTGTATCTTCATCAAACGCGTCAATTTCAGCCATTTCCGCTAGCGGCACATAAGCAATTTCTTCTAGCGTACTAAAGCCTTCTTGCACCAAAATATCTGCCACTTCTTCGTCCACGTCGAGTTTTTCCATAAACAATTGACTCACGTTGGAGTACTCAGTTTGATTCTTTTCAGCGGCTTGTTCTTCAGTTAAAATATTCAATGTCCAACCAGTTAATTCAGAAGCCAAACGCACGTTTTGACCGCTACGACCAATGGCCAACGCCAATTGCTCTTCGTTCACCACCACGTCCATGCTGTGCGCATCTTCATCGACCACGATAGAAGAAACCTCCGCTGGCGCCATCGCGTTAATCACAAACTGTGCTGGCTCCATGCTCCACAATACAATATCCACGCGCTCGCCAGCCAGTTCACCTGTTACTGCTTGCACGCGCGAACCGCGCATACCCACGCAAGTACCCACTGGGTCTAGGCGCTGGTCATTAGTTTTAACAGCAATTTTAGAGCGTAAACCAGGATCGCGCGCGGCGGCACGAATCTCTAGCAAGCCCTCTTCAATTTCTGGTACTTCTAGTTCAAATAAGCGCTGTAAAAATTCTGGCGCGATGCGCGACAAAATTAATTGTGGGCCACGGCCACCACGCTCAATACGCGACAAATAAGCTCGTACGCGGTCACCCACGCGTAAATTTTCTTTCGGAATCATCGCTTCGCGCGGCAATAAACATTCCAAACGACCCACTTCAATCAGTGCATTACCTTTTTCCATGCGCTTAATTACGCCTGTAACTAAGTTTTCATTACGCGCTAAAAAGTCTTCTAAAATTTGCTCACGCTCGGCTTCACGCACTTTTTGCAAAATCACTTGTTTTGCGGCTTGCGCACCAATACGGCCAAATTCAATGCTTTCTAGTGGCTCTTCATAAAAATCACCAATGGTGCGGCCTTTTGCGTAATCGCTTTCCTCATCAAACTGAAAAGCTGAATTTTCCAACAAATCATATTCCACATATTGCCAGCGACGAAATGTTGCATACTCACCACTTTCACGGTCAATCGTCACGCGTATGTCTGCATCGTCATGATGTTTTTTCTTGGTTGCAGAGGCTAAAGCCAGCTCCAACGCAGTAAAAATCACCTCTTTGCTCACGTTTTTTTCATGGGCTAAGGCATCTACTAATAATAAAATTTCACGACTCATTGCAATCTCCAACTATCAATATATTCTAATTAACTTTTTTTAACTTTTAAATACTGCTTAAAATACAGGGCTTAAGCGTGCTTTATCAATATTATTTAGCGCCAATTTGTAAGTAATTCCATCACAATCCATTAGCACGTTGTCAGCCTCTACGCCTTTTAAAAACCCTAAGAATGTCTTGCGCGGCAGCGTCGTATCTACTGCATTTGTACTTTCATCTTTTATGCCAACACGCAACTTAATTTGCGCACGCTCGCCAACAAAACGCACAAAATCTTTTTCTTTTTTCAGCACGCGATCCATACCAGCGGATGAAATCTCCAGCCTGTCGTATTCAATCTCATGATCCACCGTCAGCACATTGCCCAATTGATTGCTCACCAACACGCAATCGTCAATATTCACGCTATCTTTAATGTCTGCTGGGTTTAATTTATCGATAAACACGCGCAACAATTTACCTCGATTTGACACCTCGAGGTCAACCAGCTCATACCCAAGCTGCGTCACCGTTTTATCAATTAAGCCATGCAAATCTTGCATTACAAATATTCCCCAGCGCTTACATATCCAGCAGAAACAAAAAATGGGCATAAAGCCCATACAAATTATCCGAACATTATACCAATTAATTCAAGCAATTGGAATGACTGCTGTGGTAAATTATATCGCCGTCATGCTACTCACTAAAAAAGCACCCCAAATGGAAATCGCAAGCAAAAAAAGACCTCCTAATACAAGCTGGACTAGCTCTCTGAAGATAGAGGGAACTTCAACCTTGCGACTGTATTGACCAATTACCTTATCAGTGTTCATGAGACGATTCCCCTTTTTAATTTGCTCTGCTACGTATAATTATTATTTGTACAAACATATACCTTCAATATAACCATGCTATTCGCACTTGAAGTTGCTAACAATAGCCCTATTAGACTAATGGGATCTGTCCTACAATTACTTAAGAAACTCTATAAAAACAAAAAAGCCCCACTATTTTCATAGAAAGGCTTTAATTTAACTACACGGAACTAGTGATATAAAAAGCTTAGCGATACCCCCTCACCAAGTATAAAACATTTGGCCACGACCAGTCGTTTATACTTAAAGTACACATAAATACATGCCACTGGACTCAATCATTCCAATGCAGGGCTGCGAGCCAATATCCATGCGTTTTCTGGCGGCATAAAGTTGTAATATTATAAATAAAATGTATTAATCACAACGGCTTAAAGGTTCTGTGTCTCGGCCACGGCTAAGCTCATCGTTATTTCTGCTAAAACTTAAGTCATCTGAGGGTTTACCAGGCTCAAGATGATCATTTTTCAGGTTAAAGTTTAAATGATCGTTGGCCGCACTGCGCACCAAATCGTCGCTCTTATCGCCCCGCGTCAATAGCGCGCCTCCTTTTCCATGCGTCAGCTGGTCATCATTTTTACCCCGTATTAAAGATTCAGCCTCTTTGCCACGATTTAACTCATCTGCCTTTTTGCCAAAGGCCAAATCATCGCTAAATTTTCCAGATGATAGCTCATCGACTTTCTTACCGTAGGACAATGGCGTCGTGTCTGCGCCGCGCGTCAGGCTATCTTGCGGGCAAGCGGAAAGTTTATTACTACAATTACAGCTGTTGTCATCCGCCTGTGCTAGTGTTGCGATGCAAAATAAGCACGCACCAAAACATAAAATAGATGTATTCATCATCCATCCTTGTTAAATTTTAATTTACTATACAGCGCGCTTATAAGAAAAACAAGCCTTTACCCTTTAAATATCTCTAAACACCTGCCCTGCGAGCAAGCATCCATAAACCTTCTGGCGATTTAAAACCAAAATCATAAAAGCAAAAACCCCCACTATTTTCATAGAAGGGGTTTGCTTGACCACATTAAAGTAGTCTAAATAAATAGCTTGGCGGTGACCTACTTTCGCATGCAAAAAGCATACTATCATTGGCGCTGGTTCGTTTCACGGCCCTGTTCGAGATGGGAAGGGGTGGG
>JAYVRE010000044.1:0-11000 GCA_043776535.1 Methylotenera sp.
AATTAGGTAACACCGAGCTAAATAAGGATCAGCTCGCATGGTTTGTGCGTAGTGCTTTGCGTGAAAAAAATTGGACGCAGGTGATCAATGCGGTTTCTAAAATGCAGCCAGATCAATTGCAAGAAGGCGCTTGGCGCTATTGGAAAGCGCGTGCATTAAAGGCAAAAAATCAAACTTTGGAAGCGAATACTTTGTTCGCCAAGCTATCTACAGAGCGCCATTTTTATGGTTGGCTTGCACAAGAAGAACTGGAAGGCTTTATTACCGCACCTCTCAGCACATATAAAGTGACAGATGCGGAAGTCACTGAAATTGCTGATACGCCTGCTTTTCAGCGTGCCGAAACGCTACAAAGGTTAGATTTAAGATGGGAAGCAAAATCGGAATGGGTGCAAGCTACTAAAGATTTTGATGACAAACAATTGCTGGCGGCAGCCGAGTTTGCCGCGCGTAAAAAATGGTACGATTTAGCGATTCTTACCGCAGATAAAACCACCGAAACACATAACTTTGCGCAACGCTACCCAACGCCATACCGCGATTTAATGAAGCCAGCAGCGGGTGAGCAAAATGTTGATGAGGCGTGGGTATATGGCATTACGCGGCAAGAAAGCCGGTTTATGCATTATGCCAAATCGGGCGTGGGTGCCTCTGGCTTAATGCAGCTTATGCCTGCTACTGCTAAATGGGCTGCGTCCCGCGCGGGAATTAGCAATTACAGAAGCAGCATGATTCACGAGCTGGATACCAACATTGCGCTCGGCACCTATTACATGAGCTACACCAAAGATTTAATGAATGGGCAGGAAGTCATGGCCACTGCGGCGTACAATGCTGGACCTAATCGCGCTAAAAAATGGATGGCAGCTACACCGCTAGAAGGCGCTATTTATGCGGAGAGCATCCCTTTTAGTGAGACGCGGCTTTACGTGCAAAAAGTAATGGCAAACGCGCATATTTATGCGCACCAGCTAGGATTGAAGCCTATGACGCTCAAGCAAAGATTAGGCGTGATTCCAGGCAATATGGCCATTGCTAATGCCGAGTTGCTTAACAATGGCAGCATCACTGCTGATCCTTTGCCGATTGAGCCAACATTAGAATCTACAATAGAATCTAAATCTAGCGCGTTGCCAATCTCTGCATCAAGTTCAGTCGAATAAAGGTTATTAAGGCTAAGCATGAAAATAAAAAACATGACAATAAAAAGTATTACAGTATTGGGCGGTGCGGGCTTTGTGGGCAGCAGCTTGGTGACAAAGTTAGACCAAGCGGGTTACCAAGTTAAAGTGTTAACTCGCCGCCGAGAGGCTTCTAAACACCTAATTTTGCTGCCCAATGTGCAGGTGGTCGAATGTAATGTTCTGGATAATCACGCCCTCAAACAAGCGCTAAAAGGCAGCGATGCGGTGATTAATTTAATCGGCATTATGCACGAAAGCGGCAACAACACTTTTGAGACGATGCACCATCAGCTACCGCGTCGCGTTGCACAGATGTGTGAAGAGCTTGGTATTGCACGCTTGCTGCATATGAGTGCACTACAAGCCAATCAACATGCGCCTAGTCAGTATCTGCGCAGTAAAGCAACTGGCGAGGATGCGATTAATGAGTTTAGCAAAAAACTCGACATTACCATTTTTAAGCCTTCGGTTATTTTTGGTCGCGGTGACAAGTTTTTAAATTTATTTGCGCATTTAGTTAAGTTTTTACCGATCATTTTTTTGGCAAAACCCAACGCAAAATTTCAACCTATTTGGGTGGAAGATGTAGCACAATGTTTTGTAAACGCGCTAAATAATACTGCCACCTATGGAAAAAGCTACGATTTGGGCGGCCCAGATAGATACACTTTGCGCGAATTAATGCAAAAAGTGATGGTTGTTTTAGGCAAGCAACGCCCGATTATTGGGCTTAACGATAGTTTATCGATGGCACAGGCTTTCATGATGGAGCTGATGCCAATCAAACTCATGAGCCGCGACAATGTGCGCTCTATGCAAGTCGATAGCGTAAGCAACCAACCCATAGCCACAGAGCTTGGCATTGTTCCAACAGCCTTAGACGTCATCGTGCCAGAATATTTGCTCAACACAAGCCCGCGCGCAGCCTACGATGCTTTTCGTAGTGCCGCTGGGCGAGCCATAAGTGCGAGAAGATAAGTATGCCCGGCAAAGGTTCAAATAAAAACGCTGCTTCCTCTTGTCCCCTCTCCCTAGAGGGGAGAGGGCTAGGGAGAGGGTGAGTTTTGGATAAAGAGATTCAATTCAAAACCTACACAGTAGGCGGCGCGATACGCGATGAGCTGCTTGGTTTACCTGTAAAAGATAAAGATTACGTTGTTGTAGGCACCACGCCACAAGCCATGTTGGATGCGGGATACAAGCCAGTCGGTAAAGACTTCCCCGTCTTTTTACACCCCACAACCCACGATGAATACGCACTTGCGCGCACCGAGCGCAAAACTGGCGCTGGTTATAAAGGTTTTGCTATTCATGCTTCACCTGAAGTAACACTAGAAGAAGATCTAGCGCGTCGCGATTTAACCATCAACGCCATCGCCAAAAGTAGCGACGGCAAGCTAATAGACCCATTCAATGGCATCAAAGACATTCAAGCCAAAACCCTGCGCCATGTAAGCCATGCTTTTGCCGAAGACCCAGTGCGCATACTACGCGCGGCGCGCTTTGCAGCACGATTTACCGATTTTAATGTAGCGCCTGAAACACTCAATTTAATGCGCCAAATGGTGCAAAATGGCGAGGTCAATGCATTAGTATCAGAACGCGTTTGGCAAGAATTAAGTAAAGGCTTGATGGAGAGCAAGCCAAGCCGCATGTTTGAAGTGCTACGCGCTTGCGGTGCGCTGCAAAAGATACTGCCCGAGCTAGATAGGTTATGGGGCGTGCCGCAACCGCCACAACATCACCCAGAAATTGATACGGGTATTCACGTGATGATGGTGATAGATTACGCTGCTAAACAAAACTTTAATTTACCCGTGCGCTTTGCCGCGCTGGTGCACGATCTTGGCAAAGGCACTACCCCTAAAGAAATTCTACCGCGCCATATTGGGCATGAGATGCGTAGCGTGGCTTTATTGAAAGATGTGAGTAAGCGTTTGCGCGTGCCTAATGATTGCAGAGAGCTAGCGCAAATTGTCGCTAAATTTCACGGCAAACTGCATCAAGTGAATCACATGCGGCCAAGCACTTTGTTAGAATTTTTAATCGAGTTAGATGCCATTCGCCAACCTGAGCGCTTTCACGAGTTTTTAAAAGCGTGTGAGTGTGATTCGCGTGGCAGAACGGGGCTAGAAAATTGTGCATTGCCAGAAATGGACTTGGTATTAAAGGCGTTGCAAGCCGCACAGGGCGTGGATGCTGGTGCAGTGGCTTTGCAGCATAGCGAACCAGAAAAAATTAAAATTGCGGTGTTTGAAGCGAGATTAGAAGCAGTTAAGCGGGTTTTGTAGCGCAGGCGCTCTCGCCTGCTGTTTAATTGGTTTTCAATCTAGGTTTTAATGCAGACTTATATGCAGGCCTACATGCTGGCGAAGTCGCCTGTGCTACATCATTCGTTATTTAGGCAGCATACTAAAAACTACTGATAAGCCGCTCGGTTGGCAGTCAATTGTGCGCTTAAATCAATCGATCTACCGCTTTGTCTAAGCTGAATTAACTTAGCTACTTCTTGCATTGCGGCCTTATAGCCACACTCAAATACCCAATATTGGTATTCTTCGCTGCTGGTTAATTCATTGCGCTCTGTTTCTTCACAGAATTTACCAAAAGCGCTTATACATGCATTTGCGTCATAATCGTCCATGTTAGCCACCATTCTTCTCGTTAATTTATCCAACAAATTCATTATAAGTTAACTTTAAAATAGCTGCTGTAAACAAATGTTAAGTGAAATTTACAGCTCATAAAAGTGGCTAAAAGCATGAACATGACTATCTAACTGTTCTAGAGTTAGATTAACCTGTTAAGCTGAGCCTCAAGAAGCTCCGTCGGTTTACGCTTAAAACCACTCTTGGCATATTGATGCCATTGGCCAATGACATAGCAGATGAGCAAATTGGCTTGCGCTTCGGGCATCACTTTTTTGCCAGATCCTGCCACGGCAATTTTCAGGCTTTGTTTCATACTCGCTTCAAGTCTATCGTAAAGCTGGTTAATGCGCGTCTGTAGATAATCCTCTTCATTCACCAGCGCATCACCAATCAACACACGCGTCATGCCAGGGTTTTTCTCGGCAAATTTTAATAACATGGTGACAATAAGTTGCAATTGTTTTGCGCCGTCAGTTTCATCTTTGGCAATTTTATTGATGACGCCAAAAATGGAGACCTCTATAAACTCGATTAAACCTTCAAACATTTGCGCTTTATTGGCAAAGTGGCGATACAGCGCCGCTTCGCTTACATCAAGCTTGGCTGCGAGTGATGCGGTGGTGATTTTCTCACGCTTTGGTTGCTGTAGCATATGCGCGAGTGTTTCTAATATCTGTTGTTTACGGTCTGAAGCCATATTATTCCCCTTAATCTTTGGTAGGAGCGATTTTTAAATCGCGAATGCATTTGTAGAGCGGGCTTGCAGCTCCGAATAAGGCATCATTGGTTCCGCGGTATAAGCGCTCCTACATTTCACGCAATAAATTGCGCTCCTACATGATTATAGCTTAAGGTGAGTGAGCGCTAACACCGAGTTGATTCTATAATCTACAAAATTTGGTTTTTGTAGATTTTTGGCGACCCAAATGGTGCGCATTCCTAGCCGCTTTGCGGTCATCAGTGCTGGTAAGTTATCTTCTAGCATCACGCAATCTTTGGGGTTTGTTTTTAAGGTTTTAAGCAATATTTGAAAACCGCGCACCGATGGCTTGGCGTGAAATTTTGTAGATTCCACACTAAATACCAACTCAAAGCAATCGCCAATACCCAACAAATCGAGTACACGCAAGGCATAGCCACGCGGCGCGTTGGTGAATATAACTTTGCGACCTTCAAGTGTTTGCAGCATATGGCGCAAGCGCTTGGTTAGCAGCACCATCTCTGGCAGCGTGATGAGCTTGTGCGTCTCATTTAAAAAGTGGTATGGATCAACACCATGATGCCGCATGAGCCCTTTAAGCGTGGCGCCATACACACGCCAATAATGCTGACGCAGGCTGTGTGCGGCGGGTTCGTCCATTTCCAGTTCGTCCATGATGTATTGCGTCATGGTGCGATTCATCACAGGGAAGATATGGGCAGATGCGTTGTGGAGCGTGTCGTCGAGATCGAAAATCCAGATTTTTTTAGAAGTCGTCATTGCGAGCGTAGCGTGGCAATCCAGTAGTATTCGTAAAGTAGTATAGATTGCTTCGTCATTGCATTCCTCGCAATGACTAATACTTTATTTCGCCTTAATCAGCGTACCAACACCTTCATCCGTCAGCACCTCTAACAATAGTGCATGTTCAACCCGCCCATCAATAATGTGCACGGTTCTAACGCCGCTACGCGCAGCGTCAAGTGCAGAGCTAATCTTAGGCAACATACCGCCAGAAAGCGTGCCATCTGCCACTAAGTCATCGATTTGTTTTGGCGTTAAACCTGTGAGCAAAGTGCCGTTTTTATCTAGCACGCCTGGCGTGTTAGTTAATAAAATGAGCTTTTCCGCACCTAAAATTTCGGCCAGTTTGCCCGCCACCACATCGGCATTAATATTGTAAGTTTCACCATCTGCACCCACGCCAATTGGCGCGACCACGGGGATAAAGTCCCCAGTATCTAAAAAGTTAATAATACTTGGGTCAATCGCCGTAATCTCGCCCACTTGGCCAACATCAATCATTTTCGTCGGGTCGTTCATGTCTTCCATCAGCAATTTGTGCGCGTGAATAAAATTGCCATCTTGCCCCGTTAAGCCAACGGCTTTGCCGCCGTGGCGATTAATTAAATTCACAATTTCTTTATTCACTTGCCCGCCCAGCACCATCTCTACTACATCCATGGTTTCAGCATCGGTCACGCGCATGCCTTGTATAAACACACCTTTTTTGCCCAGTTTATCCAACATTTCGTTAATTTGCGGGCCACCACCATGCACCACCACAGGGTTCATGCCGACCAGCTTTAGCAGCACAACATCTTGCGCGAAACATTGTTTTAAATGCTCGTCCGTCATGGCATTGCCGCCGTATTTAATCACAATGGTTTTATCGAAAAAGCGCTTAATGTAAGGCAGCGCCTCGGCCAGAATTTGCGCTTTTTGCGCAGGTTTTATGTCAGTTTGCATATGATTACTCACTATTTTGATTAGCTAAGATTGTAACCAAAAACACTCAGAGAATCTCTAAAAATTCAACCATGGGATGCAGTGCAAGACGCACGGAACGCAGAAACCGAGATAGTACGTGTTGTACATCGAGGTTGCGAGTACCGCGCAACGCAGCAATGCGCCCATGGTTGAGTTTTTAAAGCGTTTTAATAAACACTTTAGATTTGCGTTGATAGTTATACATTTTCTGTTTCTCCGCAGGCAGTTTTTCAATGCTACCTTCAATAAAGCCGCGTTCTAAAAACCAATGCTCGGTGCGGGTGGTAAGGCAAAATAGCTGCTTAAAGCCCAGCGCTTTGGCTTGGTTTTGACAGTAATTAAACAGCTTATCGCCACGCCCGCCACCGCGATATTGCGGATCAATCGCTAAGCAAGCAAATTCGGCCATGCTTTCTGTCGCAAAAGGGTAAATCGCCGCGCAGCCAATGGTGCGGTTGTCGTGTTCCATTACATAAAAATGGTCAATTTCCATCTCAATGCGCTCGCGCCCGCGCCGCACTAACACGCCTTCGTTTTCTAGCGGCTCAATAAGCTTTAAAATGCCGCCCACGTCGTCAATATTGGCTTGACGCATGGTTTCGAGTGACAACTCGGTCACCATCGTGCCAATGCCTTCCAGCGTAAAAAGCTCCTGAATTATCGCGCCATCAATATGCCGAGAAATCAAGTGAGTGCGCGCCACGCCATGCTCGCAGGCACGCACGGCGGCGGGCAAGTAATAATTCACGTCATCCGAAAAATTAACAGGCGCTTCGTTATTTTGGGCGCTATTTTGCACATTTTTAAGCAAATTTTTGGCTTTTTCTGCCGTCATTTCGCGCAACAACTCGCCACGCAAATTATAAACGCCTTGCGAATCCATCAAAAATATCAGTTTGTCCGCGTCCAAAGCAATTGCCGCACTTACCGCAACATCTTCCAAACTTAAATTAAACGCCTCGCCTGTGGGCGAGTATCCAAGCGGCGATAGCAGCACCAGCTCGCCATCGTTCAAGCGTTTTTGAATGCTCGCAGCATCCACTTTACGCACCTCGCCCGTGTGCTGTAAATCTACGCCATTGCGCACGCCAAGCGGCTTTGCAGTGACAAAATTGCCACTCGCCACGCGAATATCTGCGCCCGCCATCGGCGAATTCACCAAACCCATCGACAATAGCGCCTCAATATCCACGCGAATCGCGCCATTGGCCTCTTTCACCGCCTCCATTGCCTCATCGTCGGTCACGCGCAAGCCATTGTGAAATACTGGCATGAGCTTGGCACGTTTCAAACGCTGCTCTACTTGCGGGCGTGCGCCATGCACTAGTACCAGCCTCACTTCTAGGCTGGCTAGCAAATTTAAATCGTGCGAAAGCGCAACAAATTGTTTTTCATCCACTACCTCGCCACCAAACGCAATCACGAATGTGCGCCCGCCAAACGCATGAATATACGGCGTGGCAGAGCGAAACCAGTGTACGAAATCATGCGCGCTGGCTTGGTTATTTTGAGCGTTACTTTGCAGTAAATTCACTTGATAGTTGGCGAGATTTTCTTGCGCGTTTAACGCAGGCGCATTAGGTTCACTATTCGCATAAAGATTAGCTGGCGTGGTGTTTAGTGCAGCAGAAATTTTACGCAATAAGTTTTCTGAAATGCCCAGCTCGCCACGCTCAATGCGCGACAAATTACCTGCATCCGCACCGACTTGACTGGCGAGCATTTGTAGCGTGATATTCAGCGATTTACGCAGAGTACGAATTGAATTGGCTAGAGACATTATTTTAATAAATGTAATAATTACATAATATTAAAATAAATTTGTATATAACGCAAATAATATTACTTAAAAATCACCCCAAAGCGTCTGCATGGTTGCAATTGCTGTTAATGCAGCCGTTTCTGTACGCAAAATGCGCGCGCCTAAAATCACAGATTTGAAACCTTGTGAAAGTGCAGTGTCAATTTCACTTTGCGATAAGCCGCCTTCTGCGCCAATCAGTAGCTCAATATTACCTGCGGGTTTTGGCAACTCGGCCAAGCGCAGTGCGCCGATTGGGTTGAGTAGTATGCGCGTAGGTTTTTCGGCCTTAAAATGAGCATCGTCAGCACCCGCATGGTTATTGGCTTGCAGCCATGCCGATAATTGCGTTGGCGCAAGTACTTTTGGCACAAACGCCCGCCCGCTTTGCTCGCAAGCCGAATGTACTACGTTTTGCCAATGCTCTAAGCGTTTTTGCGCGCGTTCATTCGATAATTTCACCACGCTACGGGTAGTTACAATCGGCACAATCGCCGTTACGCCTAATTCCACGGCCTTCTGAATCGTATAATCCATGCGATCGCCGCTAGATATGCCTTGCAGCAGTGTAATATTGAGCGGCGATTCATTTGTAATTTTTACAAAAGTTTTCACAATCACCAGCACTTCATTTTTTTTAATGCTGGTAATCGCGCTGGTGTAGTCATTGCCGTCGCCATTAAACAGCACAATGCAATCGCTAATTTCCAGCCGCAACACGCGCGTGGCATGGGCGGCAGCGTTGTCGCTTAGCTTAATGGTTGCGCCTATGGTTAAGTTTTCAGGGTTATAAAATCGTAAGTTGCTCATAACCATATTTTATATTGAAAACCTACAACCGTCATTCCCGCGTAGGCGGGAATCTAGGCAGGCAACAACTTTAAGGTGGGCACTTCAAACTAAATCACATTAAATTGCACTTTGACTGGATTCCCGCCTACGCGGGAATGACGTATGATATGTATTCTTTTTGTGGAGCTTTAAAGCATGGCAAGCATTAACCCACCCGTATGCGATTTTGGCTGGCAAGCGCCTCACTTTTCTTTGCCAAATGTGGATGGTAAAGTCGTCAGCTTGCACGCTGCCAAAGGCAAAAATAGCCTACTGGTGATGTTTATTTGCAATCATTGCCCTTATGTAAAAGCCATTTTGCCTAGGCTTATAAATGACGTGCGCGAGCTGCAAATCTTAGGTGTGAACACTGTCGCTATTATGTCAAACGACCCAAGCGAATACCCAGAAGATAGTGTTGAAAATATGCAAATAATTGCGCGCGAGATGGATTTCACGTTTCCATATTTATTAGACGAAACCCAACAAACTGCTAAAGATTACGGTGCCGTTTGCACGCCCGATTTTTTTGGTTTTAATAATCAATTTCAGCTGCAATATCGCGGCCGTTTTGACGAAAGTCGCAAAGAAACCGCGCCAAATAGCACGCGTGATTTATTTAATGCCATGAAATTAATGAGCCAAACTGGTGCGGGGCCAAAAGAACAGATTGCGAGTATTGGCTGTAGTCTCAAATGGAGTGAGCATGGATAAACTAAAATGGGGAATCCTAGGCGCGGCGCGGGTGAACGAGCGTTTGTTGCCAGCTATTATTGAAGCGCCCAATTCACAATTGGTGGCAATCGCCAGCCGTCGTGTTGGTGCGGCCAAGGCGACGCTAGACAAGTATGTATCTAATTACGATGGGTATGTCGCTTGTTATGATGACTTAAATTGCTTGATTACCGACAATAATATCGACGCGATTTATTGCCCAATGGCGAATGAGGAGCACGCGGAATGGGCGATTAAGGCCATTAACGCGGGCAAGCATGTGTTGATTGAAAAGCCGATGGCGACAAAATTGAGTGATATTGATGCAATTGAAACTGCCGCTAAAAAAAATAACGTTAAAGTGATGGAAGGTTTTATGTATCGCTTTCACCCGCAACATGTGCGAGTGGCAGAGATAATAAATAGTGGCGTAATTGGCGATATTTTAAGCGTGCGCTCTAGCTTCTCTTTTTTAATGCGCGAGGCACGCATGTACCGCATAAACCGCAGCATGGCGGATGGCGGCGGCGCGTTGTGGGATATTGGGCCTTATGCGATTCACACCTTGCGTTGGGGTATGGGAATGGCAACAGGCAAGCCGCTTGAGCCGATTAACGTGATTGCCACCGCCAAGTTGAATGATCACGGCGCAGATATTGTCACCAGCGGTATTTTGGATTTTGGGCAAGATGCCAATGGCCGCGCGCGATTTGGCCAATTTGATATTAGTTTTGAGCGCTCGCGCAAATCAGAATATGAATTAATCGGCGACAAAGGTTGGCTAAAATGCCACACGGTTTGGGCGTTTGATCAAGATATTCCCGTCATCAGTTGGGGTAACGATGCTGGTGAAAGTGGTGAAGAAGAGCTTAAGCCCGCAAATCACTTTACGCTTGAAATTGAACACTTTAGCGATTGCGTATTAAACAACAAAACGCCACTGTTAAGCTTTGATGATGCACGCGCTAATTGCATTGCACTTGAAATGTGTGTCCTGCAAGCAAGCATTAATGCGGCTTCTGGCGGCATTGAATAATCAGCGCTTTTATTAATTTGCCACTTTTAGTTTTCCATTCAATTCTTATTTGATAAATTTTACTTATCAAACCAATTAAAAACATTGATTTTCTTTTTATTAGAATTGTCGCTATGATGCGCCATGTTTTAAAAAAACACCTTGTTAAAAAAACATAGCAAGGTGTTTAAAAAGCAAAATCCATTTTAATTGAATAAGGAAGTAAAAGAATGACGACAGTTTCTACCGTTCCAAATGTTGTGTTTAAAACCCGTGTACGTGATGAAAGTCTTGGCGGCGACAATCCTTTCCGTTGGCACGATGTTTCATCTGC
>JAYVRE010000045.1:0-2806 GCA_043776535.1 Methylotenera sp.
GAAACTAAGGTGCCAACCGATTGTAAAATGTTTTTAATGTCGTGCGTCAGGCGAGATCCTGTCTCGTAAAACGCTTGCATGTAAGCGTTTTGGCGTAAACTTTCCTCGCGACGTTTGGCCTCGTAAAACTCGCCCATAATCTGTGTGAGTAGCTTTACATGCACATATAACGCAGGTGAAATCTGCCAACGCGTATGCAAGCTCATATGAAAATCTTTAAAATTAAAATTGGTGACATGGCTAGATGATTCGCCAACCTTGCCTTGCGATTCATCCGCCAACCAATTTGCTCCAGAAACCCAAGGCAAGGCTGTCATTTCAGTCATAGCGGCCTGCAAAAATCCATTCGGGGTAGATTCAATATCGGCTAAAGTGGCAATATTTTTAACCCAAACCTCAAATGGCATACCGATACTTAATAAATAGCGCGACATTAAAATTTCTACGCCAGAAAACCGCGTGCTAGGCCGCCATAACAAGCTAAATGTAATGAGTACAATAGCTAAACCTAATATGGCGATAAGCATTACTTGCAAGTAATTAACCGCCTGTAAGATGCCAATGGTGAAGCTGGTTAGCACTAAAATAAAAGATAACAGTGTAAGCAATAACGTATAAAAGAAATCTAATATTGGCAGTTGCCCAGTTTTGTTGGCCTCACTGCTAATAAAGAAAATGGCAATTGGTAATAGTGGGGTAAGGTAGCTAATGACAAATTCTGCCGCTTCTAGGTCGCTTGATGCGCCAAGTAGCTTTGGCACCACCCACAGCAGTAACATAGATAGTAAATAGCTAGCGGCAAGAATGTGAATAATGCGATTAGATTTTGATTCATCAGAAAAAATACGCCCGCCCAATAGCCCAAATAAGAGTGATAGCCATATCGCCGTTATCCACCAGTTCACATAAAAAAAGCCAATTAAACCAACACCAATAAATAAGGCGATAGAAAGTTTAGAGAGCTTTTCAGTGTTTAGCCACACTGGTTGCCATACCAAAAATAAGCCGTAAGTACACAAGAAAAATGTTTGCTGTAAATAATTAGTTTGTTCACCCCAAATTAACAAAGCATGAAGACTTAGCAGCATTAGCGCTAATACACGATGCGAATGAGTGGCTAATAGCTGATTAATTTTGGCGTGATTGAGCATGGGGCTTAGCCTTAGTTTAAATAGTTGAGTTAAGCATAATCTAAAAAAGCGCTTTAAAATAGTGTGTCAAAATTTTGTCACAAACGATGAATTTTCATCATGTTTTTAATTGTAAAAAATCATTAAATATGCCGAATACCACGAAAAGTATGGTTCTGCTTGGTTGGCACGACATTTGCATGATAAACACCGAGTGTGCATTATTAAACCAAAAAACCACACCCTACAATAAGATAAAGGATACCATAAATGAACAAGCAAACAGGTTTCACCCTCATCGAGCTAGCCATTGTATTGGTGATTATTGGCTTGCTGCTTGGCGGCGTGCTACGGGGGCAGGAACTGATTAATAGTGCTAAAGTAAAAAACATGGCGCGCGATTTCCAAAATGTACAAGTTTATATATATGGCTACCAAGATAAGTATAGAGCGCTGCCCGGAGATGATTTAGCAGCGCGTGCTCACCTTGGCGCTACCGCTGACCAAGCAGGGGCGGGTGCAGGTAATGGCGTAATTGGCGGCAATTGGGATTCCACAACAGCTACTGATGAGACTGCAATTTTTTGGCAACATGTACGCTTAGCTGGGTTAGCTCCTGGCCCTACAGTCGTTGGTGGTGCGGGTTACTATCCTACAAACGCCGATGGCGGTAGAATTGGTATACAAAGTGTTGCAGGAGCAGCAAACATACCTGTTCTTCCAACGCCAATGAGTGGAGCTTATGTGATTTGCTCAGCAGGCATACTAGGTAAATTTGCTAAACAACTAGATACAACTCTAGATGATAGCAATACTGAAACTGGATCATTGAGAGTTTATACTGCTGCGGCAGCATGGAATGCCAACGCAGCAGTAGTAGATGCAGGCGTGTTTAACGTTTGCATGGCCTTCTAAAAAAACAAATTTTCTCTATGTTAAGCCCGCCTTGTGCGGGCTTTTTGTTTTTACTAAGCAATCTCACATTTTCGTCATACTGGCGCAGGCCAGTATCCAGCCAGCGCACAACACCCAGACTATTTTTTAGAGAGCCAATGTGAAGCCAAATTAGGTTTTATTAAATGGTAATGCAGGGTGGTTTTGATTGCTACTAATGCGAAAATGTTGCCTGTCTGGATACTGGCCTGCGCCAGTATGACGATGTGGATATTGTTTAGCAAATTGGTTTTGGCTATTACTTAGGTTTACATTTGAATTCGTCGCGTTTTGAATTAGAATAAGGCAAATTTAAAACGTAGCGTAAACATAGCTAAAACCAATGAACCAAAATATCGTCGAAATTGACAACCTCTCGTTTGGCTACAAAGGCCGCATGTTGCATCAGGGCATTAATATGGTGTTTCCGCGCGGCAAAGTGGTGGCTATTATGGGCGGCAGCGGTAGCGGCAAAACCACGCTGCTACGCCTAATCGGCGGTCAGATTAAGCCGAACAAAGGTGAAGTGCGCGTCGATGGTCAAGTAGTGCATCAACAAAGCCGCGAGGGCATTTACCAATTACGCCGCAAAATGGGCATGTTGTTTCAGCACGGCGCAATGTTTACCGATTTATCTGTGTATGAAAATGTCGCCTTCCCTATGCGCGAGCATACCAAGTTACCCGAGAGCATGATTCACGATTTGGTGCTGATGAAATTGAATGCGGTTGGCCTGCGCGGCG
>JAYVRE010000046.1:0-10964 GCA_043776535.1 Methylotenera sp.
ACATAAAGCAGCTGTGACTGGCGATACCGTTGGCGATCCTTACAAAGACACGGCTGGCCCTGCGGTGAATCCGTTGATTAAAATTATTAACATCGTGGCACTGTTAATTGTGCCGCTTTTACATGCTTAAGCAGTTAAATATTTAACTGGTGCACGGATAATTTTTAATTTAGCATGCAAAAAAGCCAGCGTAAGCTGGCTTTTTTGCATGCAACTTGACAAGCCGTACCGTTTCGGACTAAACTTAGTCCAGTTAGAAAATTAAAGGCATATCATGCAAACAGTTAATATTCATGAAGCAAAAACGCAATTATCACGCTATGTTGACCAAGCTGCCGCTGGTGAAGAGGTGACGATTGCACGCGCAGGCAAGCCAGTCGCCCGACTTGTGCCTTTGCAAAGTGCAAAGACCTCGCGCAAGCTTGGCTTAGGCCAAGCAATTTATACGCTACCTGCCAACTTTGATACCCTACATAGCGATGCTATACAAGCCATGTTTGAAGAAAAAGCTTAGGCATGGCACAAACTTATTTGTTAGATACCAATATTTTACTTAGCGCTTTAATTGCACCACAGCGGTTAAGTGATGAAGTAAAAATGCTGCTGTGTAACGCAGAAAATACTGTTTACTTTAGTGCGGCCAGCATTTGGGAAATTGCCATTAAAAGCAGCTTGAATAAAACTGACTTTGACTTTTCGGCTGAAAATATTTACCAGCTTGCAATAGAAACAGGTTTTACCGAGCTACCAATACAATCTGCCCAAACTTTTGCGGTTGCCAAGTTAGCATGGCATCACCGCGACCCATTTGATAGATTATTAATCGCCCAAGCACTTGCGCTACCTGCATATTTGCTAACTAGCGACAGCCAACTGAGGCAGTATTCTGAACTTGTGAAATTAGCCGTATTAAGCGGCGAGTAGCATAAAAATTAAGTTTTATTTTTTATTTTTCTTATTATTTATTGGTTTTTCATCTGGTGCGCTATCACCCAAAGAAAGTCTAATACCAACCACAGGTGGGTCGTCTGCTTCTTCAATAATCTGTTTGTTAAGTTTTGCTTTAAATTCATCAAAAGTCTTTTGTCTTGCTCTTTTTAGAATATCAAGATTGTTTCTAATGTTTTGATTTGGCTCAGTTGGCTGAAAAGTTTCTTGACTAGTATTTTTAACGACAATATCTGGCCAGCCTCATCGCCAATTTGTAATGATAGAACTGTTGGGTTAGTAAATATCACATACCCAGTCAGGTCTTTTGTTGTACCAAAACCACCATTTAACCCTGGTATACCACCTTCTGCACTGAGCGTATTGTCATATTTCCAGTTGGTAATAATGATGCCTGGCTTGTTAATAAGATCTCTGTTTTTATCTAACTCTGCTTTAAGTATTGCGATGCTAGTTTCTAAACTATTTATTTTTTCGCTAAGCTTGGCTGCAAAAGTTTCTTTAGTTGCAGTATTCATTTCAGTGTTGGTTGGATATTCTTGTTTTAATGCATTTTGCAATTTTTCTGTATCTGCAGGGTTTTGTTTAATGGCCGCTTGTACGATTTTAATCACGGCCAGCTCAATTTCAGCATCTGCCAGGCGCGCAATATTTTGTTCTTGCAGCTCAATTGCATCTTTAATTTTAATAATGTCTGTTTCTGCAGGGCAGGTTGTACCTCTGCCACAAAAAGTGCGCTCGTAAATTACAGAATCGCCAAGCTTTAGCCTTGGCGTTAAAATATCTGGTAAATCTTGCGGGTTAAGTTTAAAACGCCTTAATTGTTCTATAAGCGACCATTTATCTGGGTCAACTGACAACGAGCCAATTGTTTCTTCTGGCGCCAAGCCAGTAATATTGATTGAGCGTATTAACCTTAAATCATAAGCACCATATTCACTTTTTGATGATGTGCCAAGCTCGGTTAACGCTACTTTCATAGGCGAGGTGGTTGAGCAAGCATTTAACAAAAATAGTGCAGTTAAAACTAACAAATGCTTAAAATGTAATCTATTTTTAGACACAGGCTTTACCTAAATTTACAAGTATTGTTTTGATTTTAGCCCACCCCCCCCGACTACTTTGTCAACTGGCCCGTTTGGGGGATTGTTAAGCTTAAACATTTATGGTGAAAATTTAATTGCTTAGTAACACAGTGCGCTAATATAAAAGGTAACTGATTAAATGCAAAAAACTAGCTACAGCTGGTTTTTATTAATTCCTTTATAATATTGCTCATGTCAAGACACTTTGAATTTCATCGCTCGCACCGCATTGGCTGGCTGCGTGCGTCTGTGCTGGGCGCTAATGACGGCATTGTATCCACCGCTAGTTTGATTATTGGCGTGGCTTCTGCACACATGGCGCACGAGGTAATTCTGCTCACTGGTGTGGCTGGCTTGGTGGCTGGCACAATGTCGATGGCGGCGGGCGAATATGTTTCTGTCAGCTCGCAATCAGATACTGAAAATGCCGATTTGGCGCGCGAACGTTTAGAAATAGCGACTGACCCTGAGCACGAAATACAAGAGCTTGCGAGCATATATGTTGGACGTGGTTTAACAGCTGAACTGGCCAACCAAGTTGCCGTGCAATTTACCGCACACGATGCGCTTGGCGCTCATGCGCGTGACGAACTGGGTATTAACGAGATCATGACTGCACAGCCGATTCAAGCCGCGCTCGCCTCTGCGGGCTCATTTGCACTGGGTGCGGCTTTGCCTATATTGGTAGTTTGGTTGATGCCAACAAGTAGTTTGATTTTGCCAGTGGCATCATTTTCCTTAACTTTTTTAGCCCTGCTTGGTGGATTAGCCGCAAAAGCAGGCGGCGCGAATTGTTGGGTCGGTACGGTGCGTGTAGCGTTTTGGGGTGCGCTGGCGATGGCCGCCACGGCTGGCGTTGGCAGTTTATTTGGGGTTGTTGCAGCTTAGTCTTTGGTAATAAAAAAGCGCGAATCATCGCGCTTTTTTTATTACCTTATAAAACCTAAAACGCAGGCTTCACTTCAGCTTCGTTGTACCTTTTCACACCATCCATAATTTCTTTATGCGCTTCGTCGATATCAACCCAGCCTTCAATTTTCACCCATTTGCCTTTATCTAAATCTTTGTAATGCTCAAAAAAGTGCGAAATCATTTCTAAACGCCAGGGTGATACGTCTTTATAGGTTTTTTGGTAAGCGTATAAGCCGCATACTTTTTCAATTGGCACCGCCAGCAATTTACCGTCGCCACCTGCTTCATCTGTCATTTGCAACATGCCCAAAGCACGGCAACGCACCACCACGCCTGGCAGCAATGGCACTGGCGTAATCACAAGCACATCCACTGGGTCACCATCATCAGCCAAGGTGTGTGGAATATAGCCATAATTACACGGGTATTGCATCGACGTACCCATGAAGCGATCGACGAACAGCGCGCCTGTCTCTTTATCGACTTCATATTTTACAGGGTCGCCCTGCATGGGAATCTCGATAATCACATTGAAGTCGTGCGGCAAATCTTTGCCAGAGGGTACTAAATTTAAAGACATCTTGAATAAAGCCTAATGAACGAAAAATGTGATTATACGCTGAGATTGTTAATGATTTATTGCGGAATATTGATAATTAATTGCATACAATTAATTATCGTTTTAACAATTTTTGCCAAACTTGCATCATGTGACACAGCCTTTACATTCTGCAATAATGGCTTGTGGCGTTAACTTAAGCGCCCAGTATAAAAGTATTGGAATAATTACCAGCTCGTCCAGCTGGCCGATGATGGGCAAAAAATCAGGGATTAAATCGAATGGCATCAGCAGATAGCCGACTGCCAGCCACAGCAAAGCTTTGGCTAGCTTTGGGGTTTGTGGGTGTTTTTGTAAACAGCGATAGAACTCAAACTCCGCTTTGAGTTGTGCGGCGATTTGTTTTAATTTTTCAAACAATTTCATGCGAAATCTGGCTTTATGCAAGCTTTTTGCCAGTGAGCTTCTCAAAAGCTTCGAGATACTTTTCGCTTGTTTTTTGAGCAACATCATTAGGCAAATCTGGTGCGGGTGGCGCTTTATTCCAATGAATACTTTCAAGCCAATCACGCACATATTGTTTATCGTAGCTGGACGGGTTGCTGCCTACTTTATAACTTTCTAGCGGCCAAAAACGCGATGAATCTGGCGTCAGCACTTCATCCATCACATGCAGCACGCCGTTATCATCCAAGCCAAACTCAAACTTAGTATCGGCAATAATAATACCTTTCGTGAGAGCATATTCAGCGGCTTCTGTGTAAAGCCTAATCGCCACTTTAGCTACTGTTTGCGCCATGTCAGCACCAATTAAATCTGCACATTGTTGCAAGCTAATATTTTCATCATGTTCGCCCACGGCGGCTTTGGATGATGGCGTGAATATTGGCGTTGGCAGCTTTTGTGCGAGCTGCAAACCTGCTGGCAGCTTAATGCCACAGACTGTGCCTTTGGCTTGATACTCTTTCCAGCCGCTGCCAACTAGGTAACCACGCACAATCGCTTCAATAGGCAAGGCTTTAAGCTTTTTAACAACCACCGCGCGCGTGCCAAGCTGGGCTTTGTCCGCATCATTGGTCACCACCGACTCAGGCGCAATGCCTGTTAAATGATTGGGCACAATATGTTTCAATTTTTCAAACCAAAAGTTCGCCATTTGCGTCAGAATGGCTCCTTTATTGGCGATGCCTGTGGGCAATATCACATCGAATGCCGACAGTCTATCCGTACTCACTAATAACATTGTGGCATCGTCAATCGCGTAAATATCGCGTACTTTACCTTGGTGGATGCGTTTAAGGCTGCTGATGCTAGTTTGTAATAAAGGTTTGTTCATGGTTGGTTTTTGCGTAAAAAGACCAATTATAGAGTTGTGCATTAGCTTAAAGCCAATTTACGATTCGTTATTTTGGCCTATTTTCGCCAATCGTAATAATTTTTAAGGTGTTGGTGCCGCCTGGGCTGCCTATTGGTTCGCCAAACGTCAGTAATATAGTGTCGCCTGCTTGAAATGCCTCAGTGCTAAGCAGAACTTGCTCCATTTCACGCAAAATTTCATCTCTATTTTTGTCTTTTTGATCGATAGGATAAGGATATACATTGCGATGTAACGTTAATTTTCGCCGTGCCACTTTATCGGGCGATAGCGCATAAATTGGCACGCTACTATTAGCGCGTGATAACCATTGCGCTGCGTTGCCAGATTGCGTTAGCGCAGCGATTACTTTCACATTGAGATGCTGCGCAGTAAAAATGGCCGCAGCCGCAATCGCTTCGTCGATATGTTGTAAGCTACCCTGCAATCCACCTTGCATATTAACTATATGCCGTGCAACATCATGCAAATTTTCGCACTCTTTTTCCGCCTCAATACACACCCGATGCATCGCCTGTACCGTTTCTAATGGGTATTGCCCACTAGCGGTTTCGGCTGACAGCATGACTGCATCGGTGCCGTCTAGCACCGCATTGGCTACATCCGAAACTTCTGCGCGGGTTGGAATCGGGCTATTAATCATCGATTCCATCATTTGGGTTGCGGTTATCACCAGTTTATTTTGCGCGCGCGCCATGCGTATCATGCGCTTTTGTAAGCCCGGAATCGCCGCGTCACCTACTTCAACGCCCAAATCACCTCGCGCCACCATGATGGCATCAGAGGCTTCAATAATGGCTTCTAAGTTGTCTATGGCTTCTGCACGCTCAATTTTGGCCACAATACTGGCTGTACCGCCCGCTTTTTTCACTAAATTTTTTGCAGCTAAAACGTCATTTTCATCTCTAGGAAAAGAAATTGCGATGTAGTCTGCCTCCAGCGCCACGGCCGTTTTAATATCTTCATGATCTTTTGCAGTCAATGCCTGTGCAGCCAGCCCGCCGCCCTGCAAGTTGATGCCTTTGTTGTTAGATAACTCGCCGCCTATAACGATTACACAGTGAATTTTATTGCCATGCACAGAATTTATCGCCATGGTGATGCGACCATCATCTAACAACAGTAAGTTGCCAGCGGCCACTTCTTGCGGCAAATCCTTATAATCCAAGCCTACTTGCTCTTGGTTACCCAAGGCACAATCAGAATCCAACACAAATAAATCACCTGTTTTTAGCGTGATTTTACCTAACTCAAATTGACCAATGCGTATTTTTGGGCCTTGTAAATCACATAACACGCCAATGGGTCGATTAAGTTTGGTGGCGATGCTACGTACAATTTCAGCACGCTTTATATGATCTGCCGCGCTGCCATGCGAAAAATTTAGACGCACCACATTCACACCAGCCGTAATTAAACGTGCTATCTGCTCTTCGCTGCTTGAGGCGGGGCCTAATGTTGCTACAATTTTTGTTTTACGTAAAGTCATTAGTTTTTCTGAAAAATAGAATCAAAACGCTTGTAGATTAATAGAGGTATTTGTCGAGTGATTTAGTTAAATTATCACTTAATTTTTTAATTTCTATTTAATGTTTACTTGTGCTAATTAGCTGCACGCATTTCTAAAATCTCAACTGCGGGCAAGGTTTTACCTTCTAAAAATTCTAAAAATGCGCCACCTGCGGTTGAAATATAATCTATTTTGTCGTAAATATCGTATTTTTGAATCGCTGCGATGGTATCGCCACCGCCTGCAAGCGTGAATGCATTAGCATCTGCAATGGCATGGGCGATGGTTTTAGTGCCTTCGCCAAACTGGTCAAACTCAAACACGCCAACAGGGCCGTTCCAAACAATAGTGCCTGCTTTTTCTAATATTTTTGTCAGCTCTTGCGCCGATTTCACGCCAATATCAAAAATCATATCGCTCTCAACTACTTCACTTGCCGTTTTGGTAACAGCGGGTTCGTTTGCATCAAACTTTTTGCCACACACCACATCCACCGCAATGGGCACAGCCGCGCCGCGTGCGGCCATTTTATCCATCAGCGCTTTGGCTACAGGCACTAAATCAGCCTCGTATAGCGATTTACCCACCTCATAGCCAGCCGCCTTTAAGAAGGTATTGGCGATGCCGCCGCCGACCACTAATTGATCGACTTTATCTGCCAAACTTTCTAACACGCTTAATTTGGTAGAAACTTTGCTGCCACCCACAATTGCCACCATCGGGCGCTTTGGGTTAAGTAGCGCTTTTGTTAATGCATCCAATTCCTCTGCCAGCAACAAGCCTGCACAAGCCACTGGTGCGAATTTGGCGATGCCATGCGTGCTCGCTTCGGCGCGATGAGCAGTGCCAAAAGCATCCATCACAAATACATCGCACAAGGCCGCATATTTTTTAGCTAAGGCATCATCATTTTTCTTTTCGCCGACATTAAAACGGCAATTTTCTAGTAATATCAACTCGCCATTTTGTATGCTTAAGCTGCCTGCGGGCGCTTCAGCACTTAGCCAATTTTTAACTAAACGCACTGTTTTTCCGAGTTTTTTAGACATCACATCCGCTACCGGCTGTAGCGAATTTTCTTCAGAATAAACGCCCTCTTCTGGACGACCTAAATGTGAAGTGACCATGACTTTTGCACCCTGTTTAAGTGCGTATTCAATGGTCGCCATGCTGGCGGTGATGCGGGCGTCTGAAGTAACTTTGCCATTTGCAACTGGCACGTTTAAATCGGCGCGAATAAATACGCGCTTGCCAGCCAAGTCTAAATCAGTAATTTTGATGAATTTCATTATTTTTTTCCAAAAAATTAATAACTACTTAACTTACTTCAATAACTGAGCGAGCGGGATAAGATATAAGGCGCACGGAGCACAGAAAGCGGAATGTACACAAAGCACATGAGCATTTCGAGCACGCTTTGATTTTAAAAGCTGTAGCACAGTAGATTGCCCGCGCAGCCAGTTATTTGGCTACGTGCTGTAATAAACGCAACAGATTGCAAGTATAGCCGTATTCGTTATCGTACCAAGCAATCACTTTTACAAAAGTGCTGTCTAGCATGATGCCTGCACCTGCATCAAACACGCTTGCGGCTGGGTCGCCACGAAAATCGGTTGAAACCACTTTTTCATCCGTATAAGCCAGCACGCCTTTTAGTTCACCTACAGAGGCCGCTTTCATGGCCGCGCAGACTTGTTCATATGTTGCTTCTTTGTTCAGCTCTACGGTTAAATCTACCACAGAAACATCGGCGCTTGGTACGCGCAGTGCCATGCCTGTGATTTTTTTGTTGAGCGCTGGAATAACCTTACCCACCGCCTTAGCTGCACCAGTGCCAGATGGTATGATATTCTCAAATACGCTTCGACCGCCGCGCCAATCTTTTTTAGACGTACCATCTACTGTCAATTGTGAGGCAGTTGTTGCATGCACGGTAGTCATTAAGCCGCGTTTAATACCAAAGCTATCATGCAACACTTTGGCTATTGGCGCTAAAGCATTGGTGGTGCAAGATGCGGCCGACACGATAGCCTCACCTTTGTAGTCGTGATGATTAACACCATACACAAACATGGGCGTATTGTCTTTGCCAGGAGCCGATTGCAGCACTTTTTTTGCGCCCCCATCAATATGTGGCTGACAGCTGTCAACAGTTAAAAACGCACCAGTCGATTCAACTACAATATCCGCGCCACTTGCAGACCAATCAATGTTTACAGGGTTGCGCTCGGCAGTTAGGTGAACTTTTTGTCCATTCACTAATAGTTGGCCATTGCTGATTTCTAACTTAGCCTTAAAACGCCCATGCACAGAATCATATTTGAGCATATACAACATGTAATCAATATCGTATGAGCTATTAATTGCCACAACTTGCATATCGCTGAACTCAGCCTCTTGCACTACCGCACGCAGTACCATGCGCCCAATACGACCAAAACCATTAATCCCAATTCGAATTGCCATGCTGTATCCTTTAAACAACCAAGACTATAAAACAACTAAGACTAGAGTTTAACAAATAGAAAGAGCCTCTTGCGAGGCTCTTTAATTAAAACTTAGCGTCCATTACAAAACCGATTTAGCAACGGCGACTAAATTTTCCACCGTAAAGCCAAAGTGTTTATATAACGCGCTGCCTGGAGCAGATTCGCCGAAGGTATTAATGCCGACTACCGCGCCTTCTAGGCCCACATATTTGCGCCAGAAGTCAGTCACGCCAGCCTCAATTGCCACGCGTTTGCTGCCTTTGGTTAAAACGCTGTCTTTGTAAGCTTGATCTTGGCGATCAAATACGTTGGTGCTAGGCATAGAAACCACGCGGGTTTTCACGCCAGCTGCGTTTAATTCAGCTGCTGCTTTTACTGCAATTTCCAGCTCTGAACCAGTGCCAATTAACGTAATTTGAGCATCTGCAACCTCGGATAACACATAAGCACCGCGACGCATACCCGCAAAATCTTTCGCATCGTGTTTCAAACCAGATACGTTTTGACGGCTTAACACCAAGCTTGCTGGTCCATCTTTTTTCTCAACTGCGGCAACCCAAGCCACGGCTGTTTCGGTCGCACTACCTGGGCGCCATACATCCATACCAGGAATGTAACGTAAGCCAGAAGTGGTTTCGATGGGTTGATGCGTAGGGCCATCTTCACCTTGACCGATAGAATCATGTGTAAGCACGTAAATCACGCGTTGATGCATAAGCGCCGACATACGCATACCGTTACGCATGTAATCTGAGAACTGATGGAAAGTGCCGCCGAATGGCAATAAGCCGCCGTGAAGCGCCATGCCATTCATGATCGCCGCCATACCAAATTCGCGTACACCGTATGAGATATAGTTACCAGGTTTCTTAGCATCCACATGCACAAAGCTAGGGCATGACGTTAAGTTAGAACCTGTTAAATCAGCAGAACCACCTAGAAACTCTGGTAAAACTATTGCTAAAGCAGTAATTGCGTTTTGTGAGGCTTTACGTGTTGAAATGCCTTCTGCTTTTTCGTTTACTGCTGTAATAAATGCATCCGTAGCCGCTTGCCAATGCGCTGGCAAATCACCTGCTGTACGGCGTAGAAATTCTGCTGCTTCAGCTGGATACGCAGCTTTATAAGCGGCAAATTTAATGTCCCATGCTGCTTCTGCCGCTGCGCCTTTGGCTTTGGCATCCCAACCTGCGTATACGTCAGCAGGAATTTCAAACGGTGCGTGATTCCAACCAATCGCAGCGCGGGTTACTGCAACTTCAGCGTCACCTAATGCAGAGCCATGGCAATCATGAGAGCCAGCTTTATTTGGTGAACCTTTGCCAATAATAGTTTTACAGCAAATGAGTGATGGTTTGTCTGTGACTTTTTTTGCAGCATCAATCGCTTTACCAATCGCCGCTACGTCATGACCATCCACCGCCTGCACGTGCCAGCCATAAGATTCAAATCGTTTTGCGGTGTCGTCGGTGTACCAAGCTTCGATATGCCCATCAATTGAGATACCGTTGTCATCCCAAAATGCGGTTAATTTGCCCAAGCCCCAAGTGCCAGCCAGCGCGCAAGACTCGTGCGAAACGCCCTCCATCATGCAACCATCACCTAAAAACACATAAGTGTCGTGATCTACAATATCGTGACCTGGCTTGTTAAATTGGTTGGCCATTAATTTTTCTGCCATGGCAAAGCCCACGCCGTTAGCAATACCTTGGCCTAGCGGACCAGTGGTGGTTTCTACACCTGGCGCGTAGCCATACTCTGGGTGACCAGCACATTTTGAATGCAATTGACGAAAAGATTGCAGCTCGCTCATTGGCAAGTCATAACCAGTTAGGTGCAACAATGAGTAAATCAACATTGAGCCATGACCATTAGAAAGCACAAAACGGTCGCGATTCGCCCATTTAGGGTTAGTTGGATTATGGCTTAAATGCTGGTTCCATAATTCTTCTGCAATCTCTGCCATGCCCATCGGCGCGCCTGGATGTCCAGAATTTGCTTTTTGTACTGCATCCATTGCCAGCGCACGGATGGCGTTGGCTAAATCATTACGCGTTGCCATGATATTCTCCCAAATGATAAAAAC
>JAYVRE010000047.1:0-2798 GCA_043776535.1 Methylotenera sp.
CCAAATTCACGCTCAAAGCTTAAATTGCGGTCTTTATCGTTGATTTCATTGGTTAGCAAATATAAATTGCCATTAATATCGCGGGCTGTAGAGAGCTTCCAAGCAGCGATTTCGATATTGCGTGCGACGTTGTAAATATTCTGAGGTTCGATTTTATCGGTAAGGTAAAATTCTGTTTTATTGTTATGCGCCTTTAGCAACATAGTGTGCAGACCGATAATAAACGGCAACACACGATCACCTTGGTAGCTGCTATCAAAAGCTAAAAATATGGCTTGAGTGCCTTGTTTGTTGTCGATTTCTTTGAATTTAAAATGATGCTGTAAGTCGCCTTCAAACACCCATTCCACCATTTTTTCGGCGTTGTCAGCCGTGCTTTTGGCGAGTTCGTGTGGGTTACGTTTGTAAAGTTTTAACATTAAATTGCGCAAACTTTGTATGTTTTCTGCCAGTTCTACATCGGCCATGCGGTCGAAATCGTTTTTACCTAATTGGCTGGCAGAGCTTCTGTCGCTACGCTCGGGGATGGGCTTGCCCGTAATTGCAGTGCTTGTGACGCACCCAGTTATTACGCAACATGCTAACATTAACAGCAGCATTTTCATGCTTGCATAGTCACTTTTTTATGAATGATTCTGGCTTTTGGAAACACTACGCTAAACGTGCTGCCAACGCCAAATTCGCTACTAATTTCTAGCTTGGCTTGATGGCGAATTAATATGTGTTTGACGATGGAAAGCCCTAAGCCAGTGCCGCCTGTTTCGCGGCTGCGGCCACGGTCAACCCGGTAAAAACGCTCGGTAACTCTGTCGATATGTTGCTGTTTGATACCAATGCCAGTATCTCGTACCGAGAACACAGGTATTTCGTTTTGCATACCCCAACGGATAAATATATCTCCGTCATTGGGCGTGTAGCGTACGGCGTTGTTGACCAAATTGCTAAACGCGCTTTGTAGCTCATTTTGTGAGCCGTTAAGGTTAAGCGTGGGGTCTGCATTCAAATGGATTTTATGTTTAGCTTTACTTAAAGCTTGGCCTAATCCTAGCGCATCGCTTTGCACTATTTTTAATAGCTTAGCCATGTCAATTTCATTATTATCTGGCGCTTCAACGTTGCTTTCTATGGTGGATAGCGTGAGCAAATCTTCGATAATGCGGCGCATACGGCTGGTTTGATCTTCCATCATGGCGAAATAAGTTTTTAACGCCGCTGGTACCGCGCCTTCCATATCAATCAGGGTTTCTAAAAAGCCGCCAACTACAGTTAATGGTGTGCGCAGCTCGTGCGAGACATTGGCAATAAAATCACGCCGCATGGCATCTACTTTTTCTAGCTGCGTCATATCGCGGCTAATGAGTAATTTTTGCTGGTTAGCAAATGGAATCAGTTGGATTTCTAGGGTGACGTCAGGATTACGCCAAGATTTGAGTTTAAATGGTTCGTCATAAGTTTCGCTATACAAATAGGCAATAAAATGACTATCTCTAATCAAGTTGACGATGGGTAGATTTTTATCGGTGCTTAACTCTAAACCGAGTTGAGTTTCAGCATTCGGAGTACACCAATCGATAGCATTGCTGGCGCTAAGTATGACCAGCCCATCTGGCATAGCACTGGTGGCTAGGCTAAAACGCTCTAGTGCCGAATTTAACTGCGTTTGGTTCGAGATATTGTTGCGCTCATATTGCAGTAAAGTCGCGAACACATCCTCCCAAACGCCCGCGCCTTCTGGAATTGCATTTAAAGTGGGTTTTTTAAACCAGCGATGTAATTGATGCAGCCATAAAATATGGCTGCTGAGATAAATTAAAAGGCCGCTAGAAAACACTGCTAATGCAACAATAGCACCGCTTGCCAGCCATAAAAACAGGCAGACTACGCTTAAAGCGCAAAGATGTAAGCCTGCTTTCCAACGAATATCGATCACAATTTAGCTTTTATAGTTAATTAAGCTTAATTATAGCGAGCTTAATGTCGATTGAATTAAATTGCTTAAACTAACTTTAGCTTGAACTAACTCTCCTTGACGGCAGATAAGCGATAGCCTGAGCCGCGCACAGTTTGAATTAAATCTTGATGGTTAGACACCGCCAAAGCATTGCGCAGCCTACGAATATGTACATCTACCGTACGATCTTCTACAAACACGCGGTCACCCCACACTTTGTCAAGTAATTGGCTGCGACTATGCACGCGTTCGGCGTTACTCATAAAATAATGCAACAGCCTAAATTCAGTAGGCCCTAAATCAATGTTGGCGTTATTGCCAGTGACGCGATGCGTGGTTGGATCAAGCAATAAGCCATGAATTTCAATTGGGTCGTCGGTCATCTGCGGCGCACGACGGCGCAGCACGGCTTTAATACGCGCGTTAAGCTCGCGTGGGCTAAATGGCTTGGTCACGTAATCATCTGCACCCACTTCTAAGCCGCGCACTTTGTCGAACTCATCGCCACGCGCGGTGAGCATAATAATAGGGATAGCTTTAGTGAGTTGATCAGATTTTAAACGACGTGCATATTCAATACCGCTCATGCCTGGCAACATCCAATCTAGCAAAATCAAGTCTGGCAGCGTGTTGCGCAATAACTCTTGCGCGTGCTCTACACTAAGCGCACGCATAGCGTTGTGACCAGCTTGCGTAATGTTGAGCGCGAGTAATTCTTGTATTGCGGGTTCATCTTCAATCACTAAGATATTGGCTGGCATCGTTAATTCCAATTAAAATTGTCGAATTAATTTTATGACTTTAATATGACATATTCATGACAAAACTTAAACGTTTTTTAAGATAA
>JAYVRE010000048.1:0-2781 GCA_043776535.1 Methylotenera sp.
ATGCCGTAAGCCAACATAAATGCACTCATGCCAACGGCAAGCCATTTAGCAAGCGGTGAAATCTTTTTGGTTTGACTTTTGATGAGAGACATATTCGTAACCTTAAAGTTAATTAAAAGTTAGCGCGCCTTAATTAAAGGCTAACGCCCCATCAAAACCTGCAAAATAAACTTACTACCAACGTAAGCCAGCAACAACAACACAAAGCCAATCAGCGTTAAATTAATGGCTTTTTTGCCACGCCAGCCGTATTGGTAACGGCCGAACAGTAGCCAGCCGTAAATAATCCATGACGCGAATGAAAAGACGACTTTGTGCGTAAATTGCATGGGTTTGCCAAAAATATGCTCACTAAATAACATGCCGCTAATCAGCGTAAAGGTGAGCAACACAAAGCCAATTTTAATGACGCTGAATAATAAATTTTCCATCAACATAAGGGGCGGAAAGCTCGGCAGCTTGATTAGTGTTGGTTTGTTGTGCAAACTACGTTCAGCAATGGTCATGAGTAGCGCGTGCAGCGCAGCGAAGGTGAATAAGCTGTACGCCAGCAACGCGATGCCTATGTGTGCCATAAACAAGGGCTGTGCAGCTTGGGGTAGATAGTGGTTGTTTACCTCAAACGCGGGGATTAACGCAAATATTGCGGCAGGGGGCAATACAAAAGCTTGCAAGCTGTGCAACTCGTGCTTTAAATTGGCCAGCCAATACACCAGCACCGTTAGCCAAAATATGGTGGAAAGTGCGTTATAAAACCCTAAATTAAAACCCACAGCAAAAATGTTTTGATACAGCAGCCAAGCGTGAATAAGCAGTCCAAGCGCTATCATGGTGGAGTGCAGCTTTAGCGATTGCACATTTTTTGCTTTCGCGTCACGCCAAAAATCTGCCGCCACTGCAAAGTATATAAAAGCCACTGCTAAATAAGGGATTAAATGTTGCACTGAATTTTGCATGTGCTAATTATGGCAAAAGTCGGCTAAATATCATAGCTTGATGTAAAATTAGCGCTAAATTTAATTAACCATCACCGTCATTCCCGCTTTCGCGGGAATGACGAATGAATAAAGTTTTGTGAGAACAATACCAAGCTTGGTGTAATGCAAGTGATACTAGGAAAAATGAAATGTTAGAAAATTTAACGGGCAGGCTGCAAGGCGTTATTAAAAATCTGCGTGGTCAAGCGCGCTTAAGCGAGGACAACATCGCGGATGCCATGCGCGAAGTGCGTATGGCACTGCTAGAGGCCGATGTTGCGCTGCCTGTGGTGAAAGAGTTTATTGCCAAAGTAAAAGAGCGCGCGCAGGGCAAAGAAGTGCTGCAAAGCCTCACACCTGGCCAAGCGGTGATTGAGGTGGTGAACGACGAGTTAACCGCGCTGATGGGCAAGGCGAATGTAGGTTTGAACCTAGCTGCTGTGCCACCCGCGATTATCCTGATGGCGGGTTTGCAGGGTTCTGGCAAAACCACGACATCGGCAAAACTGGCTAAACTACTCAAAGAGCAAAAGAAAAAAGTATTACTAGCGAGTGCCGATGTGTATCGCCCAGCCGCAATCGCCCAGCTACAAACGCTGGCCAAGCAACTTGATATTGATTGTTTTGATAGCAATGCCTCGCAGAAGCCCGTGGATATTGCCTCGCAGGCCATTGAATTTGCCAAGAAAAATTATTATGATGTTTTAATTTTCGATACCGCAGGTCGCTTGGGTATTGATGAAGCAATGATGGCAGAAATTAAAGCGCTGCATACATTATTAAACCCGATCGAAACCTTGTTTGTGGTCGATGCCATGCAAGGCCAGGATGCCGTCAACACGGCCAAAGCGTTTGGCGACACGCTGCCACTTACAGGCGTAATTTTAACCAAGTTAGATGGCGATTCACGCGGTGGAGCGGCGCTTTCTGTGCGCCATGTCACGGGCCAGCCGATTAAATTTATCGGCGTAAGCGAGAAAGTTGACGGCTTAGAACCATTTTATCCAGACCGCATGGCAGGCCGCATATTGGGCATGGGTGACGTGCTGGGTTTGATTGAGCAAGCGCACAAAAATGTGGATATGGCCGAGGCGCAAAAAGTCGCCGACAAAATAAAATCGGGCAGCAAGTTTGATTTAGAAGATTTTAAAAGCCAAATGGGGCAAATGCGCAAAATGGGCGGCATGAGCGCGTTGATGGACAAAATGCCCGCACAAATGGCTGGCATGGCCGCCAAAATGAATAACGAAGATTCAGACAAAGCGCTGCGCCGCATAGAAGGTATTATCAACAGCATGACCCCGCTAGAGCGCAAAAAGCCCGAATTGATTAAGGCCACGCGCAAAAAACGCATTGCGAATGGCAGCGGCGTGCAAGTGCAAGAGGTAAACCGCCTGCTAAAACAGTTTGAAGAAACGCAAAAAATGATGAAAATGTTCAGCAAAGGTGGTATGGCCAAAATGATGCGCGGCATGGGTGGCATGCTTGGTGGAATGGGTGGCGGCAAACTGCCAGGGATGCGTTAATCGTATCCGCAGTTTAATTTTTAAAAAGTTAGTATATTTACCAGTTTTACATTGACCAAGTGCCCAGTTTCTTGCATAATTGCGCCCTTTCGCAGGTAAAGCATTTTTCGGCCTCGAAATAAATAATCACCAGAAACACAGAATTACCCATTTAGTTTTAAGTAACATTGTAAGTTAAATAATGGGGCGTTAGCTCAGCTGGTAGAGCAGCGGACTTTTAATCCGTTTGTCGTGGGTTCGATCCCCGCACGCCCTACCAATACCAGCGCGGCTTAACG
>JAYVRE010000049.1:0-2771 GCA_043776535.1 Methylotenera sp.
TTCACCTAACTAACGTTGCTGACTGTAATTCTTTAAAAACATTATTCTTACAAGAGTTTTACCTTACAAATTCAGGGAGAAAAGTATGTCGAAATTAACAGGATTAGCATTGAGTATTGCAATTTTAGGTGGTGTTTGGGCGTTTTTAGCGTTAGGTCCATTGGCAGGTTATGTATTGGTTTGGGCAGGTTTTATTGCTTGGGGTTGCTATTTTGCTTTGGGTGCAGATACAGCCGCATTACAAAAAACAATCGCAGGGATGATTTATGGTGCAGTAATAGCAGGCATTGCATTGGCTTTAGTGGGCGCTAATCCACTAGGTTTACCAGGTGCAACAGGCCCAGCGGTTTACATTGCGGTAACAGTCTTCTTGCTAGTGATTATTGCTAATGTGCCAATGCTTTCTGCTGTGCCAGCCAATGTATATGGCTATGCAGCAACTGCAGCTTATGCCTTGCAAACTACTGGCGCAGGCAGCCCTACTGCAATGGATATGACCAACCCTGTGTTATTAGTGGCCGTATCAGCAGTGCTAGGTGCGGTTTTCGGTATGATTTCAGGTAAAGTGGCGGGTATGTTAGGAAAATAAAATGCTAGCAAAGTAGAATGCTAAGTAAGTTTTAACAAAAACCGCATTTAAAAAATGCGGTTTTTTTTAATTATAACAGTCGGTCATTTCAATACTTTAAAGCCGTAATAAGTACCAAATTCACCTTCATTTTCGTGGTAAACAAACAACATCTCATTGGCATAACCTAAGCCGTTGAAATGGTTTTGAGAGCGTAATTTCATGTCTTTTGGCAGATCACTTTTTGCTACAAATTTACCCGCCAAATCAAACACTAGGGCGGATTTGTGGTCAATATCCAATAATAACAACTCTTCACCTTTTATGCCTGTGTAAGCAATAAAGCCATCGCTAACATCGTCAAATGCTGCGCCTGCTTTTGCTAAGTCCAGTGTGATTTCGCCTATTTTTTCACGTACTGTTGGATCCACAATAAACACTTTGTCGCTACGCCCTTGTTTGGCAAAATAACGTTTATTAGCTGCATCATAAGTAGGCATGGTGCCTGAATGCCCAAACGCTGGGTTAAATTGCATAATCTCATTTGAGCTATCTTTCACTTCGCCAGTTTCGCTTAAATCTATTGAATACAGTCCAGTGTTAGGCGAAAAGCCAACATCACTAGAAATATTGTAGGTAATCGTTTCTAATTTATTGGTGTTGGTGTTGAAGTAAATAGACCGATTATCGTAACCTGGTTTGGCTGAGTTGACGTATTTTCCTGCATCGTCATAGGCATGAATTTGCGATTTAGACACTGGCGCTTCGAATTCTGACCCCATAGGCGCTAGGCCGCCATCTGCAATGTAATAGCGCTTAAATTTGGGTACATAAGCCACCGTCATTGGGCGGGTAGTGGGTTTTTTAGTCAAAGGAATTTTAATGCCGATAGTCGCTTCTGGCAGCACTTGTGCCTGTAAGGATGGGCTGAGTACAAAGGCTGACGTCATAAGTGCACGCATTAAAAGTTGTTTGAATATGGGCATTGGCTGTAATTGCTTTCTGTATATAGATTTCTAAAATTGCAAGGTTGAACGTCTCATTAGTCTGTTCAGTTTACTGGCGGTTCAATCTGCCTTGTCTAACAGCATGGCATCGCCATAACTAAAAAAGCGATATTGCTGTTTAACCGCGTGTTCATAAGCGCATTTAATAGGCTCAAAACCCGCGAAAGCAGACACTAACATGAGCAGAGTGCTTTTAGGTAAATGAAAATTGGTGATTAATTTATCCACTATTTTAAAGTTAAAGCCTGGTGTAATAAAAATATTGGTTTCACCTTCGCCCGCCAGCGTTTCTAATTGATATCGCGCTGCACTTTCTAGTGTGCGCAGTGTAGTGGTTCCTACTGCAATTATTTTCCCACCGTTTATTTTTGTGGTTTGGATAAGCTCAGCAGTTGCTTGCGGGATATGGTAGATCTCGCTGTGCATTTTGTGATCTGCAATATTATCTACGCGCACAGGCTGAAACGTGCCAGCGCCCACGTGCAAAGTCACGTAGGCAATATTGATGTCTTTGGCTTTTAATGTGGCCAGCATGGCTTCATCAAAATGTAAGCCTGCGGTGGGCGCGGCTACAGCGCCTGCGTGTTTGGCATATACAGTTTGATAGCGCTCGTCATCCTCGGCCTCAGCTGCGTGTGTAATATAAGGCGGTAACGGCATGGCGCCATGAAGCTCTAGTAAATCGAGCACAGGCACATCACCCAAAAATTTTACATGAAATAAATCACCCTTACGCCCAATGACTTCGGCTTTAATGGCATCTGCCAATTTAAGCATTGCGCCAACCTTGGGCGCTCGCGAGGCACGAATATGCGCCAGTACGTGCTGTGTGTCTAATACGCGCTCAACCAGCAGCTCTACATTGCCGCCAGTGGCCTTGCGGCCGAACAAGCGCGCCTTAATCACGCGTGTATCGTTAAACACCAATAGATCGCCCGCAGATAAAAAATCAGGTAAATCAACAAATAGCTTGTCGCGCAGCAAGCCCGTGTTGCCTTCTAAATGTAGAAGCCTACTTGCATTGCGAGCGTTGGTGGGGTGTTGAGCGATGAGCGCGTCTGGTAAAAAAAAGTCGAAATCTTGAGTTCGCATTGTAAGAATTATTGCTATAATGGCGGGGCTGTAATTATACCTCAAGCCGGGATGGCGGAATTGGTAGACGCACGGGACTCAAAATCCCGCGTTGGCGACAACGT
>JAYVRE010000050.1:0-10809 GCA_043776535.1 Methylotenera sp.
CGAAACCGATATTCGCGAACTGGTTGTATTAACGCTAGAACGCATGGATATTCGGGCAGATAGCGCCAGCAACGTGCTGGAAGCAAAACAATTGTTAGCCAGCAGAAGCTATGATTTATGCCTAACTGATATGCGCTTACCTGACGGCTTAGGCTTAGAATTAGTACAACATATTTCAGCCAATTACATCGGTTTGCCAGTCGCGGTGATTACCGCTTATGGTAGTGCAGAGAACGCGGTATCCGCATTAAAAGCAGGCGCGTTTGATTATTTAACCAAGCCTATTTCACTCAAACAACTGCGCCCATTGGTGGAATCTGCGCTTAAACTCTCCAGCGCCGATGTGAAAGAAACGCAAAATACGGCTAGTTTAATCGGCAATTCGCCCGCCATGGATTATGTGCGCAGCATGATACAAAAACTCGCGCGCAGCCAAGCGCCAGTTTATATTAGCGGCGAATCGGGGAGCGGCAAAGAGCTAGCAGCTAGGCTTATACACAGCAATAGCTCACGTGGTGATAATGCGTTTATCGCCGTTAACTGTGGCGCTATACCAGAAAATTTAATGGAAAGTGAATTTTTTGGCTACAAAAAAGGCGCGTTTACGGGTGCAGCACAAGATACGACAGGCTTATTTCAAGCAGCAAACGGCGGTACTTTATTTTTGGATGAGGTAGCCGATTTGCCGCTCGCCATGCAAGTTAAATTATTGCGCGCCATTCAAGAGAAAAAAGTGCGCATTGTGGGTGGCACAGCAGAAGAAGCAGTGGATGTGCGCATTATTAGCGCTACGCATAAAAGCTTGGGCGCTTTGATGGACCAAGGCTTGTTTAGGCAAGATTTGTATTACCGTTTAAATGTGATTCAACTCAAAATGCCCGCTTTGCGCGATCGACCAGAAGATATCCCAGAGCTGACTCAAAAACTATTACAAAAACTTTGCCTAGCACAATCTATTGCCATGCCTATGCTTGAAGAAAGTGCTAACAGACTTATTTCAGAGCTACATTTTGCGGGCAATGTACGTGAACTAGAAAACATGCTGGAACGCGCACTGGCCTTGTGTGATGGCCAAAAAATCTGTGCTGATGATTTATTTATGGGCGAAGAATTTAAGGTCAGAGAACATAAAGCCGCAGAAAATAAAGCTACGCTACAAAAAAATGGTCATGAGAAAAATGGTCATGAAGAACAGGCCAACTTCGACCCTGGCCACAATTTAGAGATAGGTTTACCAGAATACCTAGAAGACATTGAAAAGCGAGCGATAATGAAAGCCTTGGCTAAAGCCAACAACAACAAAACCGCCGCCGCTAAATTACTAGGCGTAAGCTTTAGAACACTACGTTACAGGCTTGCCAAACTGGGATTGGCTAAAGATGATGATGCTGATTTAGAAGATGATGCAATTAAATCTAACCCAAGCAAAATTTAGCACCAGTAAAGTTTAATAGGTAAAATCTAGCTAAGCACAATCACCAAATAAGTAAGGTATAAAGCACCATTAACTAGTAAATGCCAGACACGAATACCGCCTTTAGCCATTAAATAGCGCAGCCAAATTGCCGCAATTAAGGTGATGACTATGCCCCAAACCACCTCTTTGCGCGGCTCCCAAGGCGTAAGCATAACGCCTATCGCAGGTAACAGCGTGCCTTGAAACACCATGGCGCCCGTGATGTTGCCAAACGCGAGCGTATCCTTGCCTTTGCGTATCCACAAAATGCTATTCACTTTTTCTGGCAGCTCAGTGGCAATCGGGATAATCAGCAGCGACAAAATTAGTGCAGAAATGCCTAATATTGCTGAGGCCGCTTCTATGCCATGAATAAAGCCTTTTGCGCCTGCCACCAGCAAGCACAGACCCAACAAAAGCTGAATCACAATCACCGTCATATTATTAGGTAAGCCGATTTTGCATAAAAACATAGCACTACCTGCTTCAGTCGCGTGCCCGTCCTTCACCAGCGCTTTGGACGCATTAATCGTCATCAGCACATACACAAAATAAATCATCACCATGCAAGCACCAATGCTATAGCGCACCGCCGCTAATGTATGCGGCACATACATGGCAACAGCGGCGAAACTAAACGCAATAATAAAAAAATTAAGGTCGCGTATTAAGCCAGTGCGCTCTGGGCGTAAATGGCCTTGCGTACCACGCCGTTTCCACACCGAAATAGCCATTAGGCAGATGGAAAGCGTAGCAAGCATCAAAGGCGCGCCCAATATAGCGCCTACGCCAATTTCCTCGTTGGTGGCTACGTTTTGCGTGCCCGCAAGCAGCGCCAGTAATGGCACCATGGTTTCTGGTAGCGCCGTGCCCACGGCTGCAAATATAGAGCCTGTTACACCTTCAGAAATGCCCAATTTTTCGCCCAAATGCTCCAGCGCGTTAGTAAATACTTCTGCTGCAATTAAAATAACCAGCAACATCGCCAAAAGCTCTATAAATATCATTACTTTACCTTTACAATTAACTATCCAACAAACTGAATTTTAGCTGATAACGCCCAACCCTGCATGAGCCAACAAAAAATAAATAACCAAGGTTTAAACCTTAATGCGGCTGGCATTATAAAATCTGCCACACAAATTGCCTCCCCCAATTTTAACGCAAGACCAGCTAATGAAATCAGCTTGATTGTGATTCACAACATCAGCCTACCGCCCAGCCAATATGGGGGAGCGGGCATTATTGAATTATTTACCAATTGTCTTGATCCAAACGAACACCCTTATTATGCCGAGATTTACACGCGTAAAGTGTCGTCGCATTTTCTCATTCGGCGCGATGGTGAACTGATGCAGTTTGTATCTTGCCTGCAACGCGCTTGGCACGCGGGCGCATCACAATGGCAGGGGCGTGAACGTTGTAATGATTTCTCAGTCGGAATTGAGCTGGAAGGTAGTGATTTTGAGGCATTTGAAGCTATCCAATATAAAACACTCAAGCAATTAATTGCATGTTTAAAAAAAAGTTACCCAATTAAAGCCATTGTTGGACACTCAGATATTGCGCCTGGCCGAAAAACCGACCCAGGCCCTTATTTTGATTGGGAAAAAATAAAAGAAATTAACAAGAATTAATCTCAACAATTGAATGGTAAATAAAATTTATGCTTAGACTATCTACCCCACTATTTATTGGCTTACTTTTATTGCTGCTGGCGGCATGTGGCGCAAAAGATGACTCATCTGCAAACACCAAAAATAATGACAAAAAAGACGCTAAACCAACATTAATTACCGTCACCCAAGTTAAAAACCAAGCCATTGAAACCACCGAAACTGCTATTGGCTCGCTAGAAAGCCTAATTGATCCTACCGTAGCTTCTGAGCTGGCTGCACGCGTGGTTAAGGTGCATGTTAACGCGGGCGAAACTGTCAAACAAGGGCAGTTAATTGCCACTTTAGATGCGGCGGATTTTGGGATGCAACGTAACGAACAATTGGCAGAAGTAGCGCGCATTCAAGCGCTTATTGATAACCAAACAAAAATTGTGGCGCGCAATCAAACCTTAGTGGACAAAAAATTTATCTCGCAAAATGCGGTGGATAATGACTTGGCACAAAAAAATGTACTCAAGCAACAGTTGGTGGCGGCCAGTGCGCGTGTAGGCAGCATCAACCACAACAGCAGTAAATCGAAAGTTATTGCGCCTGTGTCTGGCGTAGTTGAAAAAAGGCTAGTAGGCACGGGTGATTTTGTGCGGGTGGGCGACCCGATAGTGCAAATCGTCTCGAAGCAAAAATTGCGCGCGCATTTGCCTTTTCCTGAACATATCGGCGCGCAGCTCAAGCCTGGTCTTAAAGTTCGCCTGATTACGCCCACCAGCGATAAGCCTATAGAAAGTGTCATTCATGAACTAAAACCGATGATTACTGAAGGCAGCCGCACCATTGATGTGATTGCTGATGTAGAAGGTGAGCTTAACTGGCATCCAGGCGCCAGTGTAACGGGCACGGTGGTGCTGGGTGAACAAGCGGCCGCGCTGATGGTGCCTGAGCAAAGCTTGGTACTTCGCCCTGCGGGAGAGGTGGTGTATGTGGTGCGCGACAGTGTGGCTTATCAGGCGCTGGTAAAAACGGGTGCACGCCAAAATGGCTTAATTGAGGTACTAGAAGGCCTAAATACAAATGACATCATTGTGGTAGATGGCGCAGGTTTTTTAACTAATGGCGCGCCTGTCAATGTTCAACAGGCCAAACAATGACCTTGCCTGAATTATCCATTAAACGCCATGTTTTAGCTTGGATGCTCTCTGGCGTCATTATTTTATTCGGTTTGATTGCCTATCAACGCATTGGTGTTGACCGCATTCCATCGATTGATTTTCCTGTGATTACAGTGAACACTACCTTGCGTGGTGCAAACCCAGATGTGGTCGATACCTCGATTACCAGCATCATCGAATCAGCAGTGAATACCACACCAGGCATTGATCATATTCAATCCTCATCATCACCTGGTTTTTCTAGTGTGAGCATCACGTTTTCACTTAATAAAAATATCGATGTGGCATATAACGAAGTGCAATCTAAGGTGAATCAAATACTTAGACGTCTGCCTACGGATACCGATGCGCCAGTGGTACAAAAAATTGACACCAATGCAACGCCAGTGATTTGGCTGGCTTTAAGTGGCGACCGTACCATTCAGCAGCTTAATTTATACGCGAATAATGTATTGAAGAAAAAATTCGAAACCATCAACGGTGTGGGTGAGGTGCAACTAGGTGGCCGACGCGATCGTGTGATTCGTGTCATCGTATCGCCCGAGCGCATGGCGGCTTATAAGCTTACCGCCAATGATTTAATCACAGCGTTCAATCGCGAGCATGTGCAATTGCCAGGCGGTTTTTTAGTCAGCAAACAAGCAGAACAATTAATTAAGCTTGATTTAGAGTTTCATAATATCAAAGACTTAGCTAACTTAGTGGTGCTGAGCAAAGAAGGCAACGCCATTCACTTAAAAGATATTGCCAGTATACAAGACGGCATTACAGATAACCGCCAAATTGCACGCTACAACGGCAAGCCTACAGTCGGCATCGGCATGGTAAAAGTCGCCAACACCAACACGCTAGAGATTATTAACGAAGTTGAGCGCAGATTAGAGCAAGACATCCGCCCCAATTTGCCGCCTGGGTTGTCGATTGAAATTTCGACCAATGACTCCATTTTTATTAACCAAATTGTCAAATCACTTAAGGAACATTTGGTAGAAGGCACACTGTTTGCAGCGCTTATCGTGCTGATATTTATGCGTTCTTTTAGTTCTACCCTGATGATTTGTTTAGAGATTCCAGTTTCGCTATTGGGCGCTATCGCCGTGATGTATTTTGCGGGCTACACCTTTAACAGCATGACGCTGCTGGCGCTATTATTGCTGATTGGCGTAGTGGTGGATGACGCCATCGTGGTGCGCGAGAGCATTTTGCGCCACATGTCGGGCGACGTAGGCACGGGCCTAGATGCGGTAGATTTAAATAATCCGCAAGCGCTAGCCAAGTTCCGCACGTTTGCCACCATCAACGGCAGTAACGAAGTGGTGTTTGCGGTATTGGCTTCATCTGCAGCCTTAGTATGTATTTTTGCGCCAGTGATTTTTATGGATGGCATTATCGGCATGTTTTTTAAATCGTTTGCGGTGGTTGTCACCGCTGGCGTGCTGATATCGCTATTTGTTTCACTTACGCTCACGCCTATGTTGTGTTCGCGCTACTTAAAGGTGACGCCCAGTGAAAATGCGCTTTACAACGCGGTTGGCAAAGCTTTAACGGCCTTTGAAAATTGTTATAAAAAACTATTATTTGTTGCCCTTAATCACCGTGGTTTGGTGTTACTCATCACCGCATTGTTTATAGGGTTTGCTGGGTTTATCTCATTTAAATATGTAGAAAAAGACTTTGTGCCAGAATCTGACGAAGGCAGTTTTAGTGTCTCCATTAAAACGCCATTGGGTTCAAGTTTGGAATATACCGATTCACGATTAAAATTGGTTGAGGCCGTGATTGCCAGCCATAAGAACGAGGTCAACAGCTACTTTGCAACCATTGGCGTGGGTTCTCGCGGGCAAGTGAATCAAGGTAATATTAACGTGCGCCTAAAACCAAAAGAAGAGCGCGAAATTAGCCAGCAAGCCTTAATTAAAACTTTAAAAAAAGAGTTTGATGTGATTCCAGGAGTGCGCGCGCTGCCATCTGCTGGCTCTATTTCACGCGGTCAGCGCTCAGAGAAATTGCAGTTTAACCTGACTGGTGGAAATTTAGAAGAAATTGGTCGTATCTCGCAACTAGTGCAAAACAGCTTAAGCAATGTCGATAACATGGGCAAAGTTGATGTGGATGTACAACTGGATTTACCACAACTTAATATGCAAATTGACCGCGCGCGCGCCGCAAGCTTTGGCATCAGCGCAAACGATATTGCCACGGCTGTCTCGCTATATGTGGGCGGCATTAACGTGGCTAAATATAACGAAACTTCCAACAATCAAAACAGTGATGGTCAGCGCTATGACATACGCTTAAAAGCCGATGATGAAGCCCTTAAAAATGCGGCCGATTTAAGCAAAATTTATCTCAGAAGCAGTAGTGGCGAGTTAGTACGTCTAGACGCCGTTGCCAATTTTAAAGCGGTACTTGGCCCAGCCGTAATAGGCCGCTACGATTTACAATATGCCGTTAATTTTTACGCCAACCCCAATATGTCACTGGGCAAAGCGGTAGATATTGTAAAGTCCACCACTGCTAAGCTAGTACCGCCCAACTATAAAATCAAGTTAACTGGCCAAGCTGATGAGTTTTCTAAAACCATTAAAAATGTAACGTTTGTGTTTTTACTGGCATTTTTACTGCTGTATATGGTGCTGGCCAGCCAATTCAACTCGTTTATTCAGCCGCTGATTATTATGCTGGCACAACCACTGGCGATTATCGGCGGCCTAATCGCGCTACTCATTACTGGCAATACACTCAATATTTATTCCATGATAGGCATGATATTACTGTTAGGCTTGGTCGCCAAAAACTCTATTTTACTGGTCGATTTAACCAATCAATTACGTGCCAATGGCGCCAGTATTAACGATGCACTTAAAGAAGCCTGCCCAATCAGATTACGGCCAGTGGTCATGACATCGCTCACCATTATCCTCGCGCTACTGCCTGCTGCCATTGGCTTAAGCGCGGGCAGTGAAACCAATAAACCACTATCAATTGCCATTATCGGCGGCATGATTTCATCTACACTTTTAACGCTAGTCGTCGTGCCAGCGGCTTATTCGTTGGTGATGAGCGGGGTAGCTAGATTAAAAAAGTAACTTTTTATTTTTTAAAAATCTACTGGCTCAAACTTTTTATACAAATTAGTTAATTTTTTTACAGGAATTCTAAATTGGCTACGCGCCTTAACTGTAGATTTTAAAGTGCTTGCATTCATTACTTTTGATGCTGGGTCAAACACAACCAAACCAGCAGATAACGCACTAAGATAGAGATTGAAATTTGTGCCCTCACCCATAAGCGTTGGGCTATTGTATTGATAGGCTGGAGGTTCAATTTGGTTGCTTTTATATGGCACATAAGCGGCCTGCGCATGTTTTTTATTCCACTTCATTAGTAAACCTTCAAAAGACCAAGATGCAGCGCATTCACCAGTTTCAGTCAATAACTCTACCGCGCCATTAACATTTTCAATAATCTTTTTTTCAGCATTGAAGCCGCTAACAACCATAGTTAAGCCTGTAGAGTTATTTTTTTTGTTCGCTTTATGTAAGCCTGTGAAATAAAGAGTGTCATTGCCAGTAGGCTTGCCAAATTTTCGGACAAAAACCTCTACGCCGTTTTCTCTATAAATGCCGCCTGTTGGCTCTGGTGTCATTAAAGTTACTCTATCGCTACTATAACCTTTAATTTCCCAACCCATAAAATCTGGTTCTGACCTTCCGTTTGGGATAATTCCCAGTAAAGCTTCAAGCGTATAACCTCCGCCATTTTTTGCTTGGTAAGGCTTCAATTCTCCAGCTTTACTTAATTTTACAGATTGTTGCCATCCAAAATCTCGTATTTCAGCCAACTTTTCTAACAAAACAATTTTTGAGTCTTTTTTTCCTAATGGAATATTAAAAAGAACCCCTTGCTTCTCGAAATCACCTAACTTCTGAATAAGTTCGTTGGCTAATGAACTTTCTGCTGGGGCTAAAAAGGCTAATGTTTGTCTATCTTTAGTCACCGCGAAAAATAAAACCCGGCCATCTAATCCGTTGTTGAATTTTCTCTTATCTGCGGGTACTGGCCTCATCAATTCACTAGGTGCATTTTTACAATTTTTCAGAAAGCCTGATAAACGCACTTCTGGATATTGCGGATAAAGTATCAATTGCGCGCCAGTTGCGTGCTCAGTATGAGTTTCATCAATCCATAAAAAATCTAACTTGGCTTTATACGTGCTATTTTTACCATTTTCTGTAGCCTCAATATCATGAAAAGGGAATATTTGAACAACATCAAAACTACCCCCGAGGTAAATTTGCTGTTTGCTGTTGTCATTTTCCGCTAGCGGTTTGCAGAACGCAGTTATAGCTCCTAGTTCAGAAAAGCGTTTCAGTAAGCTAGCAATGTTAGAAAACATTGCTTATCTATCGAGCATCAATAGGCAAAGAAAAAGCACTCATAAAAGCTGGGTATGCTGCCTCAATTACTTGCTCATGTCCTATAACATCCTCTAATTCGTTCATTAAAAAATGCAACTCACTAATTTCTGCGCTTGTAAATGTAGGCAAATTATTAGAGATTTGAACAATTTCAACAGGGTCGTCCTCAGGGTGAAAAAGCAAATCCTGCTCTTGCAATTGAGAAAACCACATCAAAGCACCATCAAAAGAAATTTCTGTTAATTTTGGAATACGTGATTCAATTTGCATGTTGTTCCCCTTATGCAGTTTTGTATAAAAAAGGTAATTCTGGTTCAAAATAATCTGTTTCTAATATCGGTTGCATGAGTTTAGCCACATGCGCCATAACTTCCACAACCACAGAATTTCCAAATTGCCGATAAGCACGCGTATCCGAAACGGGAATCCTAAAGCTATCAGCAAAGCCCATCAGCCTTGCACATTCACGCGGTGTTAATCGCCTAGGGTTGCTTTTGTCACCTTGATAAATCAGTATTTCAGAACCGTCTTTGTGATACCTTGCGGATAAAGTGCGCGTTACGCTCTCACCAGTGACCAAGCCAAAACCAAAGCCGTTGCCTTTTAGGCGGTGCTTTTCTGCGTAATTTTGTAGGTAAAGCCACAGGTTATCTGTAAGCGTGTATTTGGTTTGCACTTGTTGTGCAGCATGGTTAAAAAAGCGGTCTTCATCCCACGCCAACTTAGGTTCTGTGCCATCTGTTTTATGTAAAATCTCTTTAAGTTTGCGCGCGTTTTTGGGCGGCAAGGGCAGTGCGTCAAAATCAAAACCTACAGGCTCACGAAAGCCGACAATAATAATGCGCTCACGGTGTTGCGGCGTAAAGTGCGCCCCATCTATCACGCGGTAGTGAATATGATAGCCAAGCTCTTCGCTAAGCGTGTGCTTAATGACATCAAATGTGCGGCCTTTGTCGTGCGAAATTAAATTTTTTACATTTTCTAGCAAAAAAGCACGCGGCTGTTTAGCTTCAATAATTCTAGCCACATCAAAAAATAAAGTACCTTGCGTAGCATCTTTAAAGCCATGCTCGCGCCCTAGTGAGGCTTTTTTGCTCACACCTGCTATCGAAAATGGCTGACAGGGAAAGCCCGCTAACAAAACATCATGGTCTGGAATTTCGCTAGCAATCACTTGCGTAATATCACCAGCCATTGTGTGATGACCATTAAAATTTTGTACATAGGTTTTTTGTGAATAGCTATCCCATTCACTAGTAAATACGCACTGCCCGCCTATGCGCTCAAAGGCTGTGCGTATGCCGCCAATACCCGCAAATAGGTCAATAAACTTAAAGCCATCGGCATTAGCTGCGGTGGATTCAAACGGCAGCATGCTTTGCAAAGCGGGTATTGCATAACTTTTAATAGGAACTTGGCGCAGCTCCCAACGGCGAATTGTACGCTGGTCAATTTTTAAATTTTCAGCTATTTGCGCTTGGGTAAAATGCTTGCGTGCCTGTATGAGGTAATTCCAAGCAGCATCGTTATCTTGCGTGGTAGTGAGTATTGTTGCCATATTGCCACTTTATATTCTGGGTATAAATGCGGACATTACGCCCGTTTTACAGCCCAGTCAAGCAAGACTCTCATTTACTTATATTAACGCATCACTAACTTCGCCAAATACTGCAAATTCAGTCCCTCTACTTTTGGCTGCCATAGCGCTGAATTCTCTGGAAAGTCTTTAAACTCGCCCGTTTTTATATACCCCAGTCGCTCATAAAACGCGATTAACTCATGCCTAATAGAAATCACTGCCATGTGAAAGCCCGCCACACGCCACTCTCTTACTGTAATAGCCTCGGCTGCTTTAATGAGCGATTTACCATGGCCTTTATTTTGCCGCGTGGGTTTAACGGCTATCATGCCAAAATGCACGGTATCTCTGCCTGCCAGCTCTTGCCACTCGCAACACATAGTGGCAATTATTTCGTCATTTAACACACCAATTAACATAAACGCATCTTTACGTTTGATAATTTTGCCTATTTCTGTCGTGGTGGTGCGCAGCCCATCAAGAATATCTGCTTCAGTTGTCCAGCCTTTGCGACTGCTTTCACCGCGATAGGCAGAGTTAATCAGTTGCGCGACGGCTTCAGCATCTA